>NZ_JBFTZS010000023.1:0-26523 GCF_056406675.1 Caulobacter sp. P1_B12_2
CGAGCCAGGTCATGGCCTTGGCGGCGATCGGCTTGTTGGACTCGCCGAACTCGCGGTTCTGGACCAGCAGCGACGCGGTCAGCGGATGGGCGTGGCGCCAGTACATGGCCACCGGAATCATGAGCTGGAACTCGATGCGCCGGACCCACATGTCGGTGCGCGCCTGGCTCAGGGCGCAGCTTCCGAACAGCGGCGGCGTCGGGTGCAGGGCCTCGAGGTAGCGGCAGATGGCGACGCTCTCGCTGATCGTCTCGCCGCCGTCGAGCTCCAGCACCGGCACCTGGCCCAGGCTGTTGCGCGCCTTGTGCTCGGGCGACTTGTGGCCGCCTTCGCGCATGCCGACCCGGATCTCGGGCAGGTCCAGCCCCTTCTCCGCCGCGAAAATCCGCACGCGGCGAGGATTGGGCGCGGGACTGGCTTCGCCGTAGAGCTTCATGGGGCGTCTCCCAGGGCGTTTGCGCGGCCTGTCTCGACCACTTCAAACGAACGTTAGAATTGGCCGACGCGTTTGCACAGGGCAAACATACGGCGAGCGCACGCCCGCACGGGGCTGTCGCGCGGCCACGAACCTTGTTAGGCGTGGTCGGGATTAAATGGGGCATGGCGATGGATCAGTTTTCGGCCACGGACGCGGCGCTGTCTGGCTTTCGTCTGGTGCGCGAGCACCTGAAGACGGTGGGCATATGGGCGGTGCTGATGACGATCGCCTCCGTGATAGTCAGCATCGCCACCATCAAGTTCGCCGGCCCTCAGATGGCGGCGATGCTGGAGCTCAGCGCCGAGCCGAACGGCGATCCCCAGGCCACCCTCAAGGCCATGGAGGGCATGGGGCCGATGTTCCTGTTCTCCGCCGTCTACAGCCTGGTGATCTATTCGATCCTTTTGGCCGGCGTTAATCGCCTGGTGTTGCGGCCTCAGGATGGGGCGAGCGCCCATCTGCGCATCGGCGCCGACGAACTGCGGCAGGCCGCGGTGCTGGTTCTGGTCAACCTGATCCTGCTCGCCGCCTATTTCGGCTTGGTGATCGTGGCGGGCATTGTCATCGGCATCGGCATCGCCGTCGGCGGAGCTCCAGTGGGCGTGATCCTGGGCGTCATGGCGTTCGCGGCCGTGCTGGCGGCGATGATCTTCCTGGCCGTGCGGCTGTCGTTCGCGGGCGTCCTGACGTTCGACACGCGCAAGGTCAGCATCCGGGACTCCTGGACCCTGACGAAGGGCCGGTTCTGGCCGCTGTTCGGCTCGTACTTCGTCGCGCTGGTCCTAGCGTTCGTGGTCTACGCCCTGTTGCTGGTGATCATCGCGGTGATCGGCGCCAGCCTCGGCGGCGGCCTCGCGGCCATGGCCGACGCCTTCAAYCCCGACATGAGTTCGCTGGCGTCGTTCTTCACCCCGGCCGGCATCGTGCGGACGCTGTTCTCGGGCGTGCTGTCGATCCTGGTGCTGCTGATCGTCTTCGCCCCGGCTCCGACCATCTACGCCCAGCTGAAGGGGCGAGACGTCACCGAGACCTTCGGCTAGGGGGCGTTCCTTGGGAGACTTCGGCTTCGCGCGCGCCGCGTTCGCGGGCTTCGACCTGCTGCGCCGCCGCCCGGCGGCGACGCTGGGCCTGGCCCTGATCGGCGTGCTGATCAGCTTTGGCGGTCGGATCATGTCGATCGGCTACGTCCACCTCCAAGTCTTCAAGGAGACCGCGGCGCTCACCAACACGGTGCTGGCGACCGTCTTCATGTTCATCGCGATCATCGCGACGATCGCGATCATCGGGGCGGCCGTCGCCCGTCTCGGCGCTAGATCGGATCTCCGGGGTGTCGGGCTTCGATTGAGCGGCGACGAAGCGCGTCTTTTCCTGCTGACCCTGCTGGCGTTTCCGGGCCTGCTGATCGTGCTGCTGGCCGTGGCGATCGCATCGGCGATCGGCGTGGCGACGGGCCTCGTCGCCGGTCCGGGCCAGGACGCGCTGATGTGGACGGCGATTACGGTCGGCGCGATCGGGTTGTTCGGCCTCGCCAGCCGGGTGTGGCCGGCCGGCGCCATGACCGTGCAGGCCGGGGAGATGCGGCTGCGCGCCGCGTGGCGGATGACGCGCAAGCGGCCCTGGAAGACCTTCGCTGCCTTCACCCTGGCGACGTCGATGGCCCTGCTGATCGGCCTCGGCGGCAACATCGCCCTGAACGACGCCATGGGGAAGCTTCCGGCCATGCGATGGACCGCCTACCTGCCCATGGTCGCCGCGCTGAAGTCCGGCTTTCACCCTTTCCAGCTGGGGCACCTGCTTCTGCAGGGTCTGATTTTCGGCCTTGGGGTCGTCCTGCAAGCCGCGCCGGCGACGGTGATCGTCGGGGCGTTGGCCGAAGACCGCGCGTCCGACCAGGCCGCCGTCTTCGACTGAACTTACGCCCGCTTGGCCGCCTTCAGCGCCGCCACGCGTTCCAGCCGCCGCTCTTCGTGGCGGGCCAGCACGTCCTTCAGATAACGACCGGTCCAGCTGGCCTCGACCTTGGCCACGTCCTGGGGCGAGCCCACGGCGACGATCTCGCCGCCGCCGTCGCCGCCTTCCGGACCGAAGTCCAGCAGCCAGTCGGCGGTCTTCACGACGTCGAGATTGTGCTCGATGACGATCACGGTGTTGCCCTGGTCGACCAGCTCGTGGAGCACCTCAAGCAGCTTCTTGGTGTCCTCGAAGTGCAGGCCGGTGGTCGGCTCGTCGAGGATGTACAGCGTGCGGCCTGTGGCGCGCTTGCTGAGCTCCTTCGACAGCTTCACCCGCTGCGCTTCGCCGCCCGACAAGGTGGTGGCCGGCTGGCCGACCTTGACGTAGCCCAGGCCCACGCGCTTGAGCGTTTCCATCTTGTCGCGGATCGGCGGCACCGCCTTGAAGAACTCGGCGGCCTCCTCGACGGTCATGTCGAGCACCTCGGCGACCGTCTTGCCCTTGAACAGGATGTCGAGGGTCTCGCGGTTGTAGCGCTTGCCCTTGCAGACGTCGCAGGTGACGTAGACGTCGGGCAGGAAGTGCATCTCGATCTTGATCAGGCCGTCGCCCTGGCAGGCCTCGCAGCGGCCGCCCTTGACGTTGAAGCTGAAGCGGCCCGGGCCGTAGCCGCGCGCCTTGCTCTCCGGCAGTTGGGCGAACCAGTCGCGGATCGGCCCGAAGGCGCCGGTATAGGTGGCCGGGTTCGAGCGCGGGGTGCGGCCGATCGGGCTCTGATCGATGTCGATGACCTTGTCGAAGTTCTCCAGCCCCTCGATCCGCTCGTGCGAAGCCGGGGCGTCGCTGGCGTTGTTCAGGCGGCGCGCGGCGGCCTTGTACAGGGTCTCGATCGTGAAGGTCGACTTGCCGCCGCCCGACACGCCGGTGATGCAGGTAAAGGTGCCGACCGGGATCGAGCCGGTGACACCCTTCAGGTTGTTGCCGGTGGCGCCGACGACTGTCAGCATCTTCTTCTTGTTGATCGGCCGGCGCTGTTCAGGCACCTCGATCTCGCGGACGCCGGTCAGGTACTGTCCGGTGATGCTGTTGGGATTGGCCATGATGTCGGCCGGCTTGCCCTCGGCGACGATCTCGCCGCCGTGCACGCCCGCCGCCGGGCCCATGTCGATCACGTAGTCGGCGGTGAGGATGGCTTCCTCGTCGTGCTCGACGACCAGCACCGAATTGCCCAGGTCGCGCAGGCCCTGCAGCGACTGCAACAGGCGCGTGTTGTCGCGCTGGTGCAGGCCGATCGACGGCTCGTCCAGCACATAGAGCACGCCGGTCAGGCCGCTGCCGATCTGGCTGGCCAGGCGAATGCGCTGGCTCTCGCCGCCCGACAGGGTGCCCGAGCCACGCGACAGGTTCAGGTAGTCCAGGCCCACGTCGACCAGGAACCGCAGGCGGTCGTTGATCTCCTTCAGGATCCGCCGGGCGATCTCCATCTGCTTGTCGGAGAGGTGGCCTTCCAGCGCCGTGAACCAGTCGCGGGCCGGACGGATGGCTAGGTTCGAGACGGCGGCGATGTCCAGGCCGTGGATCTTCACGGCCAGGGCTTCGGGCTTCAGGCGCTTGCCGTGGCAGGCCTCGCAGGGGGTGTCGGACTGGTAGCGGCCCAGCTCTTCACGGACCCACGACGAGTCGGTCTCGCGCCAGCGGCGCTCCAGGTTCGGCAGCACGCCCTCGAAGGGCTTGGCCACCTCGTATTTGCGGGCGTTGTCGTCGTAGACGAACTTGATCTTCTCGCCCTTGGAGCCCTGCAGCACGATCTGGCGCGCGCTGTCCGGCAGCTTGTGCCAGGGCTCGTCCATCGAGAAGCCGTAGTGGCGCGCCAGGGCCTGCAAGGTCTGGGTGTAGAGCGGCGACGGCCCCTTGGCCCACGGCGCGACGGCGCCCTTGTGCAGCGTCTTGTCCTTGTCCGGGATGATCAGGTCGGCGTCGAAGGCCAGCTTGGCGCCGAGGCCGTCGCAGGCCGGGCAGGCCCCCGCCGGGTTGTTGAACGAGAACAGCCGCGGCTCGATCTCGGCGATCGTGAAGCCGCTGACCGGACAGGCGAAGCGTTCGGAGAACAGCAGCCGGCGCGGCTCCTTCTCGCCTTCTTCGACATTGGCCCACTCGGCCACGGCCAGGCCGTCGGCCAGGCGCAGGGCCTGCTCCATCGAGTCGGCCAGGCGCTGCTCCATGCCCGGCTTGGTGACGATGCGGTCCACGACCACGTCGATGTCGTGCTTGAACTTCTTGTCGAGGACCGGGGCGTCCTCGATCGGATAGAATTCGCCGTCGATCTTCAGCCGCTGGAAGCCGGCCTTCTGCCACTCGGCGATCTCCTTGCGGTACTCGCCCTTGCGGTCGCGCACGACGGGCGCGAGTAGGTAGAGGCGCGTGCCTTCCGGCAGGACGGTGATCTTGTCGACCATCTGGCTGATGGTCTGGCTCTCGATCGGCAGGCCGGTGGCCGGCGAATAGGGAATGCCCACCCGCGCCCACAGCAGGCGCATGTAGTCGTGGATCTCGGTGACGGTGCCCACCGTCGAGCGCGGGTTGCGCGAGGTGGTCTTCTGCTCGATCGAGATGGCCGGCGACAGGCCCTCGATCAGGTCCACGTCCGGCTTGCTCATCAGTTCCAGGAACTGGCGAGCATAGGCCGACAGGCTCTCGACGTAGCGGCGCTGGCCCTCGGCGTAGATGGTGTCGAACGCCAGGGAGCTCTTGCCCGAGCCCGACAGGCCGGTCAGCACGACGAGCTCGCCGCGCGGAATGTCGACGCTGACGTTCTTGAGATTATGCTCCCGCGCGCCGCGCACGCGGATGAAGTTCAGTTGTTCAGCCATGTTTTCCGGAACGCGTGAGGCCGTGATGGGAGCCACGGCGAGACGGCTATATGTAGGGCGCAGAGCGGCGATTAACACAAGAACAAGGTGCGAACAAATGTCGCTGTGGCGGCAGGTGGCCGCAGACTGCTGACATCAGGTGTCAGCAGGGCCCGGAGGGCGCGGTTCGCATCGACCCGGGAGCGGTCAAGCTTCACGGCTGCCCGCGTTCCTGCGCGACCAGATGAAGCTGTGCAACGTCCTGACCGACGACGTGAAGAAGCGCTACGGCGGCTAGAGCCGCGCCGCCGCCAGGATCGGACCGCCGTTTCTGGCCTGCACGAGCACCGCGGTGCGCAGGGCCTGATCGGCCGGCGGCATGGCGGCGAAGACCACGGGAGCGCCGTTCCAGCCGCCCAGCCGGGTCAGCTCGCGCACCACGTCGCGGTGCGGCAGGGTCTTGCCGTTGTTCTCGCCGCGCTGGATGGCCACCTGCTGGACACGCGGATCGTAGCGCACCAGCCAGACATCGGCGCCGGCCTTGGGCGCCTGGCCCGCCCCGATCTCGACCCGGCCCCGCGACAGGGCCACCGTGGCGTCCATGGCCGGACGGGCCCGGCGCAGGGCCAGCTCCACCTCGCGGACGTTCGTGCCGATCAGGTCCTCGCGGCCTTCGACCACCATCTGCGGCGTGCCCAGCTGGGCGCCCAGGCCGCGAGCATAGGCCTTCTGTCGGTCGGTGTAGGCCGTCTTGGCGAAGGTGTCTTTCCAACCGAGCTGGTCCCAGTAGGTGACGCCGAAGCTCAGGGCCAGGACGTCGGGCCGGTCGGCGATGGCGTTAAGATTGGCGTTGGCCGGCGGGCAGGACGAGCAGCCCTGGCTCTGGAACAGTTCCAGCACCACGGGGCGCTGGGCGGAGCCGCCCGTTCCGGGCAGCGCCGAGGCGCCGACCGCGACGGCCAGGGCCGCGCCCGCCGCCAGGCCGCCCCAGGCCATCTTCCGCATCGTCGTCCGTGTCATTGGGATCGCGTCCTTGTTGATCGTCGAGGATCAGTTCGCGGCGGGACGGCCCAAGGTTACAGCGTTCACGAACAATAAACCGCCTTTGGAAGCGCGACCTTCAGCACCGTCGTTGTCTAACGGGGAGCAGGCCGCGCATCGGGCGCGCCGCACGAGGATGATCCAGCGTGGCCAAGGCGGCGGCGAAAGAGCCAGCAAAGACGACCCCGGCGCCCGTCAAGGGCAAGGCCGGCAAGGTCGCCAAGGTTGCTCGCCAGCGCTCCGAGATCGACGACATCATCACCCTGGTCGTCTGCATCGCCTGCACGATCTGGGCCTTCAAGATGATCGTCAGCCTGGGCGCGCTGAGCTTCTAGCCGGCGCCCTAGAGGGCCGGGCGTCTCCCTAGATCAGTCGTCATTTCCGCCCTTATGGCGGCAACCCCTCTATCCGCCGCAAGGGCAGGGGCGTTGCGCGCCATCGCGCCAAGGCTTCTCACGGTCAGATGAACCAGGGTTCCGGCCACAAGGGCGGGAATGACGACGAGGAAGAGGTTTTTCGCCTCTATGCCAGCGTCGCCGCCGCGCCTTCGGGCTGGCCGCTAAGGGCCGCGTCCAGGGCGGCGACCAGGCGTTGGGCCGCGATGGGCTTGGCCACGAAGCCGTCCATGCCGGCGGCCAGATAGCGGTCGGTCTCGTGGGTCAGAACGCTGGCGGTCACCGCCAGGATCGGCGTGCGGATCCGGCCCTCTGCCGCCTCGCGGGTGCGGATCACCCGGCCGGCCTCCAGCCCGTCCATGCCGGGCATGTGGATGTCCATCAGGATGGCGTCCCAAGGGCCGGCCTCCCACATCGCCACCGCTTCGTGGCCGTCGCGCGCCACGCCGCAGGCGACGCCCATGTGGCCCAGCATGGCCTGGAGGACGGTGCGGTTGGTGGCGTTGTCGTCGACGACCAGCATTCTCAGCTCGCCTTCGGCCTCCGGCGCGTCGTCCGTCACGGCGGGCGCCGGTTGGACCAGCGGCGTCAGGACCGGGCAGGGCGCCTCAAAGGTGAAGCTGGCGCCGCCGCGCGCCGGGCTCTCGAAGCCGATCTCGCCGCCCATCAGCGTGACCAGCTCACGGCAGATGGCCAGGCCCAGGCCGCTGCCGCCGGTGCGGCGCGTGCTGGAGCCGTCGATCTGGACGAACTTCTCGAAGATCTGGGCGCGGCGAGCCTCGGGCACGCCCATGCCCGTGTCGCTGACCGTGCAAACCAAGCGCGCGGCGTCGCCGCCGATGCGCACGGTCACCAGGCCCGCGTCGGTGAACTTGATGGCGTTGGAGATCAGGTTGCTGAGCACCTGACGCAGCCGCGCGCCGTCGCCGTCGCGCCAACCGCCGGCGCCGGCGTCGATCTCCAGGGTGAACTCCAGGCCCTTGTCGTGCGCCAGGCCGCCATAAAGCTGGCGCAGGGTGTCCGCCAGGGCGTCCAGGTCGAACGGGGCGCGGACGATCTCCATCTTGCCGGCCTCGATCCGCGAGATGTCGAGCACCGCGTTGATCACGTCCAGCAGTGTGGCCCCGGAGTCGTGGATCATCGCCAGGCGAGCGCGCTGATTGGTCGACAGCACGTCGCGCTCCATGGCCTGGGCCATGCCCAGTACGCCGTTCAGGGGCGTGCGGATCTCGTGGCTCATGGTCTCGAGGAACTCGGTCTTCACGCGGCTGGCGGTCTGGGCGACCACCATCAGCTCCTGGGCCTCGGTGCGCAGGCGGCGGTTTTCCTCGAGCTCGGCCTCGAGCTTGCGATTGAGGGCGTCGGAGGCCAGGCGGGCCCGCAGCTCGCGCATCACCGCGCCGCGCATCAGGGTCGACATGCCCAGGGCGGCGAAGGCGCCGGCCACGCCGATGAAGCCGTACTGGCCGACCAGGTCGCCGGGCGCGTTGCGGGCCATCACCACCAAGCCGACGATCGCCGCGCCGACGCTGACATAGGCCACGCGCCGGGTCGGGGCCGAGGTGGCGAACACCAGGGCCATCAGCACGAAATAGACCAGCTTGGCGGGTTCGAAGTGGACGGTCTGGTAGGCCGCGACATTGGCCATGAAGAGGGCGTTCATCGCCAGGGCGGCGGCTTCCAGCGCGGGCATTTCGGGCGGGTTGGTCTTCAACCGGCGCCAGAGCCAGAACCCGGCCCCGGCGGCGACGACCGCCAGCCCCTCCAGAACGACCAGGGCCATGCCCTTTTCGTAGAAGGGATGCGACAGGCTGATCACGCAGTAATAGGCCGCGGCGGCCACCAGATAGCCGCGCATGATCGGCACGTACGATCCGACGATCTCGCGCGAGGGTATCGGTTCAGGCCTGCCGGTCGTCCGCTTCATGAGCCCCCGCGCGCTGTTAGCCCCCCTGGCTAGAGCATATCGTAGGAGATCAAGGTTAAGTTGCGATTGAGACCGCTACCGCTCTCTGCCGATACTTGGGCCGATACTTAGGCGGCGCGGTCGATCCGCGCGGCGTAGCAGCCTGGCCTGGCGTAGTGGGCGTGCAGATAGGCCACGCCGGGGTTTTCCAGCATTCGCTCGATCACTGGCGCGGCGACCGAGCCCTCCACCACGTCGGCGTCGCGCAGCATGCCGGCTGCGTCGAATCCGCGCAGCGACAGCAAACGGCGGCGCAGGGCCGGAGGCAAGGCGTCGGTGGTCGTCGCCGGAGCCTGGGCGGCTTCGCGGACATAGATGGCGTGGCGCGAGCGGAACGGGGTGTCGGCGGCCTGATGCTCGTGGTTCAGCAGGATCAGGGTCTCGCCGGGCGCCGCGTCCTCCAGGGTGACGCGGCAGGGAAAGGCGAACGGCGCGTCGGCGACGACGCGCAGCATGCCGCGCTCGGCCAGGGCCGCGTCGTCCAGGGCGAACAGCGGCGTGAACGGTTCGATCGGCAGGCTGGAAACGGTGAACGACATGGCGGGCTCCTCTGACGGTGAGCCCGTTCTGGCGCCGCTCGGAGCAGTCAGACACCCGATCCTTGCGGTGGTTGGAAACTTGCCGAACGCCGGTCGATCGCCTAGTTAGTCCGTGCCCGAAACCCCGGGCTCACCGATGGAGGCCACCATGGACATTGCGATGGACGACCGTTTCGCCCTTCCCACTGACCTGACCGTGGTTTCGCATGCCCGCCTTCATCACCCTGGATTCCGTTCGCGCCGACACGCCTGACGGCCACGTTCTCTTCGACAACCTGAACCTGACGATCGGGGCCGAACGCATCGGCCTGGCGGGTCGCAACGGCGTGGGCAAGTCCACGCTGCTGTCGCTGATCGCTGGGACCCGCGCGCCCGTCTCGGGAACGGTCAGCCGCGCCGGCGTGGTCGGGGTGCTGCCGCAACTTCACGCTCCGCCGCCGGGCGCGCGCCTGGCCGACCTGCTGGGTGTCGGTCCCGCCTGGGACAGGCTCTGCCGCATCGAGGCGGAGGAGGGGACCGAAGAAGATCTCGTCGAGRCCGACTGGACCCTGCCGGGCCGGGCCGCCGCCGCCCTGGCCGAGGTCGGGCTGTCGCGCTGGGACGCCTCGCGGCCGGCGGCCCAGCTCAGCGGCGGCCAGATGACCCGCGCGGCCCTGGCCGGCCTGCTGATCGCCGCGCCCGATGTCATGTTGCTGGACGAGCCGACCAACAATCTGGACGCCGGCGCCCGCGGCCTGCTGGCCGACGTGCTGCGGCGCTGGAAGGGCGGGGCGGTGGTGGTCAGCCACGACCGCGCCTTGCTGCGCGGCATGGACCGCATCGTCGAGCTGACCAGCCTGGGCGCGACCAGCTACGGCGGCGGCTACGACCTCTACGCCGAGCGCAAGGCCCAGGCCGTGGCCGCCGCCGAGCACGACCTGGAGGCGGCCGAGCGCCAGGTGCGTCAGGCGGCCCGCGCAGGTCAGGCCGCCCGCGAGCGCAAGGCGCGCCGCGACGCCGCCGGCCGCAGGTTCGCCGCCAAGGGCAGCGAGCCCAAGATCCTGCTGGGCGCCCAGGCCGAGCGGGCCGAGAACACCGGCGCGCGCGAGGGGCGGCTGGCCGATCGCGCCGCGCAGGACGCCGCCCAGGCCCGCGAGGCCGCCGACGCCCGGGTCGAGCGCCTGCGCCGCCTGGCCTTCGACCTGCCGTCCTGCGGTCTGCCCGCCGGGCGGACGGTGCTGGAGTTCGACGAGGTGAGCTTCGCCTATCCAGGCGGACCGCCGGTGCTGTCGAGCCTGAGCTTCCGCCTGGCGGGTCCCGAGCGCGTGGCCCTGATCGGCGGCAACGGCGCGGGAAAATCGACGCTGATCCGGCTGGCGACGGGCGGGCTCGAACCCGTGTCGGGAGCGGTGACGCGCGGCGTGCGGGCGGCCTTGCTGGATCAGCGCGCGGCTGTGCTGGACGAGACCCAGACCATCCTGGAGAACTTCCGCCGCCTGAACCCGGCCGCCGGCGCCAATGACGCCCACGCCGCCCTGGCGCGGTTCCTGTTCCGCAACGTCGCCGCCCACCAGACGGTGGCCACGCTCAGCGGCGGCGAGCGCCTGCGCGCGGCCCTGGCCTGTGTGCTGATGGCGGTCGACCCGCCGCAACTGCTGATCCTGGACGAGCCGACCAACCACCTGGATCTCGACTCCGTCGAGGCGGTGGAAAGCGCTCTGGCCGGCTATGACGGCGCCCTGCTGATCGCCAGCCACGATGAGGATTTCCTCGAAGCGGTGGGCGTGGAGCGGCGGGTCTTGCTCCAGATGTGATCAGGTACACGTTACGGTTTGTTGCTAATCACTCTCAACAGCAGTTATACGGCGCCATCTTCTGAACTGTCGGGGCGTCGATCAACATGCGGACCATCTCCACGAGCATCGGCCGTCGCGCCTCGGCCCTGGCCGGCCTCAGCCTGCTGGCCCTGAGCGTCGCGACCGCGGCTCATGCCCAGGACGCCACCGACGTCGATCAACTGGTGGTCACGGCCACCCGCACGATCCTGCCAGCCAGCGCCCTGCCGCTGACCGTCGACGTGATCGACTCCGAGGCGCTGTCGCAACAGGTCAGCGTCAGCGGCTCGATCGTCGACGCCGTCTCGACCCTGTCGCCGTCGTTCTCGCCCACCCGCCAGAAGCTGTCCGGCGCCGGCGAGACCCTGCGCGGCCGCTCGCCGCTGTACGCGATCAACGGCATCCCGCAGTCGACCCCGATCCGCGACGGCTCGCGCGACGGCTACACGATCGATCCGTTCTTCATCGACCGGGTCGAGGTGATCTACGGGTCCAACGCCCTGCAGGGCATCGGCGCCACCGGCGGCGTGGTCAACCAGGTGACGGTCGGTCCGCCCAAGGCGGACGGCGTCAGCGGCAAGGTCCTGACCCAGGTCACGACCGGCAAGGATCTGGGCGATAGCGTCGGCGGCAAGCTGGCCGGCCTGGTCGCCTGGCGCGGCGGCCAGTTCGACGCCACCGCCGGCGTCGCCTACGACGCGCGCGGCGCGTTCTACGACGGTGACGGCCAGCGCCTCGGCATGGACAACACCCAGGGCGACGTCCAGGATTCCAAGGCCCTGTCGTTCTTCGCCCGCCTGGGCTGGCAACTGGGCGACAACACCCGGCTGGACGTGGTGGCCAACCGCTTCGAGCTGAAGGGCGACGGCGACTACGTCACCACCACCATTTCGGCCACCAATCCCAAGCCCCTCACCAACGGCGACCGCACCTTCCACGTGCCGACCACCAGCTTCCGCGGCGTCGTGCCCGGCGAGCCGGCGGCCAACCGGGTCGAGACCGTGTCGGCCTCGCTGGTCAACAGCGACCTGGTGGGCGGCAACCTGATCGCCCAGCTGTTCTTCAACCGCTCGCGCGACACGTTCGGCGGCGACGTCAACGCCACGTTCCAGGACGTCAGCATCGCGCCGGCCGGCACACTGTTCGACCAGTCCTCGAACCGTTCGCGCAAGCTGGGCGCGCGGGTCAGCTACGAGCGCGCCGTTCCGGGGATCAAGGGCCTGACCGGCACCGTGGGCCTGGACACCATCAACGACCGCACCGAGCAGGTGCTGATCGAAACCGGCCGCGCCTGGGTGCCGCCGACCAAGTTCCAGAGCCTCGCGCCGTTCGTGCAGGGCAACCTCTCGCTGTTCGACGACAAGGTGCACTTCGCCGGCGGCGTGCGGTTCGAGAATGTCGAGCTGAAGGTCGACGACTTCACCACCCTGGCCTTCTACGGCGCGCGCAAGGTCGGCGGCGGCAATCCCGACTTCAAGGCGACCCTGGCCAACGGCGGCGTCGTGGTCGAGCCGGTCCACGGCCTGCGGCTCTACGCCAGCTACGCCGAGGGCTACACCGTGCCCGACGTCGGCCGGATCCTGCGCGGCATCAACATCGACGGTGTCGACGTCGACACCTATCTGAACATCGAACCGATCGTGTCCAACAACCGCGAGATCGGCGCCGAGCTGAAGCGCGGGCCTTTCGACGCCAGCCTCAGCTATTTCTGGTCGGGCTCGAAGCTGGGCCAACTGMTGATCAAGAACAGCGGCGGCATCTTCGACGTCCAGCGCCAGCGCGTCGAGATCGAGGGGCTTGAAGCCAACCTCAAGGCCCGCACGCCGATCCAGGGCCTGGTCGTCTCGGCCGGCTACGCCCACCTGAAGGGCCGCACCGACACCAACGCCGACGGCAAGGTCGACAAGAACCTGGACGGCGCCAACATCTCGCCGGACCGCCTGAACCTGGCCGCCGACTATCAGGGCGACAAGTGGGGCCTGCGCTTCCAGATCCAGAACTACATCAAGCGCGACATGCAGAACGCCCTCGTGAAGGACGACTTCTCCGGCTACACCCTGGCCGACGCCTTCGTGCRCTACGAGCTGCCAGTCGGGGCGGTGTCGCTGGGGGTCCAGAACCTGTTCGACGAGCAGTACATCTCGTACAATTCCGACACGACGGCGCCGGCCAACGACCGCTTCTTCGCCGGGCGCGGACGGGCCGCGACCCTGGGCTGGGAAGCGCGCTTCTGATGAAGATCGTCAGGCTTATCCATCGCTGGACGGGCGGGCTGATCGGCCTGCTGCTGGCCTTGCTGGGCCTGTCGGGCGCGTTGCTGCTGCACGAGGACGCCTTCCTGCGCGCCACCGTGCCGCACGCCGCCGACGCCCAGCGCCAGGACGCCGCCACGCTGGGCGCGGCCGCGACGCGGATCTTCGCCGCCGAGGATCGCCCGCGCTCGATCGTGCTGGCGACGCAGCGTCTTGGCCTGCACAAGCTGAGCTACAAGGACGAGCACGCGGCCTATGCCGACCAGAACGGGGCGATCGTCCAGAGCTGGACGTCGAACTGGGCCCGGCCCGAGGTCTGGCTGTTCGACTTCCACCATCACCTGTTCAACGGCGACACCGGCGAGATCTTCGGCGGGATCGCCGGTCTGGCGGGGCTGGGCTTCGTGGGCACGGGCCTGTGGCTGTGGTGGCCGACCCGGCGGATGTTCCATGTCCGGGCGTGGCCGAGGATGATGAAGCGGGCGGCCATCGTCCACCACCACCGCGACATCGGCGTGCTGGTGGCGCCGCTGCTGATCCTGTCGCTGACCACCGGGGCGGCGATGAACCTGAAATGGTTCTCCGACGCGATCCGGGCGCCGTTCTCGTCGGCCGCCACGATGAAGGCCGCCTCGGCCTTGCCGAAGATCAAGGGCGGCAAGCTGGCCAAGGACCTGGACTGGACGGCGGTGATCGCCCAGGCCCAGGCCCGCTATCCGGGCGCCGAGATCCGCACGATCGGCCTGCCGGCCAAGCCGGGCGGGCTGGTCTCGGTGCGGCTACGCCAGCAGGCCGAGTGGCTGCCCAACGGCCGCACCATGGCCTGGTTCGACCCGGCGACCGGCAGGATGGTCGCCGACCGCGACGCCCAGGGCTTGCCGCTGGGCTCGCGGATCGCCAATCTCGACTACCCGCTGCACGCGGCCAAGGTCGGCGGCCTGCCGTACCGGCTGGTGATGACGGTGTCGGGCGTGACCCTGACCCTGCTGGGCACGCTGGCGGTGGTGACCTTCTGGGGCAACCCGGTGGGCAACCCGAGGCGGCGGAAGAGGGCGGTGAAGGTTGTGTCGGTCAACGTGGTCGCCTAAGCGGTAGCCGCTCAACTAGCTGAAGCTTGAACCCGTCATTCCCGCCCTTGTGGCGGGAACCCCTTTATCCGTCGCAGGTGCGGGAGGGTGGCGCGCCAGCGCGCCAAGGCATCTCACCGTCAGCTGACCCAGGGGTTCCCGCCACAAGGGCGGGAATGACGAATAGTGAGGGGTCAGGCTTTCAGTGGCGCGAGTGAGGCCTGGCCGGTGAGATAAAGATCGGCGAGAGCATCGGCGGTTTGGCCGCTTTTGTCCTGCGTGACCTTTGTCAACAACACGATGACCTTGCGGCGATCGCGGGCTTCGACGGCGCTGACGAACTCGGCGGCGAGGCCTTTGGCGATCAGGGCGTCGGCCACATCCTTGCCACTGAAGAACCCCGCTGCCTTCACAGCCATGTCCCTACGCCCGCTGGTTCAGCGTGATCGCGGTGCCGTTCTGACGATAGGCCGCGCCCTGGGCGCCGGGGCCGTAGCCGGAGGCGGTGGGGCGTTGTTCGGCGACTTCCTGGGCGATGGCGCGGACCAGGCCTTCAGTCACGGTCTTGGCGGCGGTGACGGCGCGGCCCTGGCGAGCCAGGACGGCGTCGAAGGCCTCGGTGGCGCGCACCAGGCGCTGGCGGCGCTGCGGGCTGGCGCCCGACACCAGAGCGACATTGCCCCGCACCCGGGTCGACTCGTGGCGGTAGAGATTGGCCAGCTTGGCCACCTCGTCGACGTACTGCGCCGCCTCGTGCGGGCGGCGGGCCTCGAAGGCGCTGGACTGCCGGGCGATCAGGTCGGTCAGGCGTTCGGTCAGGATGATCAGCTGTTCGACGCGGTCGTCACAATCGGTGGCGTTCAGGGCCATGGGGTTACTCCTTCAGACCTTGCATCTTCAGCATTTCCTTCTGGATCGCGGCGGCCACGCCGATGCCGCCGGACTTGGAGACCTGCTTGGCCATCTCTTCGGCCAGAAGGGACTTGAACATGTCCTCGCCGGCCCCGCCGCCGCCGACCTCGGGGGTCTTCATGCCGGCGGTCATCGACTGCATCATCACCGACAGGAACGAGGCCTCGAACTTCTGGGCCGTCTCGCGAATCTTGCCGCGCTTCAGCAGTTCGGCGGTCGAGGCGGCGGTCTGGCCGACGGTGTCGATGGGCCCAACGGCGGCTGAGGAAAGAGCGCTCATCACATCACCTCGATGTCGGCTTGCAGGGCGCCCGAGGCCTTGATGGCCTGCAGGATCGAGATCATGTCGCGCGGGGTGACGCCCAGGGCGTTGAGGCCGCCGACCAGGCTCTTGAGCGAGGCGCCGCCGCCGAGGGTCAGCAGTTTGCGGCCGGTCTCCTCGTTGACGCTGACGGTCGACTGCGGAACGACCTTGGTCTGGCCCTGGCTGAACGGGGCCGGCTGGCTGACGGCCGGGTTCTCCTGGACCGAGATGGTCAGGTTGCCCTGGGCGATCGCCACCTGGCTGATGCGGACGTCGTCGCCYATGACGATCACGCCGGCCACCTCGTCGATGATCACCTTGGCGGGAGCGTCGGGCTCGACCTCCAAGTTCTCGATGTTGGTGATGAAACTGATCATGTCGGTGCCGGCCGGCGGGCGGATCGCGACGATGGTCGGGTTCTGGGCCTGGGCGCAATTGGGGAAGCGCTGGTTGATGGCGTCGGCGATGCGGCGCGAGGTGGTGAAGTCCGGATTGCGCAGGGTCATGCGCAGCACGTCCATGTTCACCATCTGGAAGCCGGTCTCCTTTTCGATGATGCCGCCGGCGGCGATCCGGCCCGCGGTCGGGACGCCCTTGGTGACCGAGCTGCCCGAGGCGCCGCCGGCCGAAACCGAACCGGTCTGCACCGAGCCCTGGGCCACCGCGTAGGTCTGGCCGTCGGCGCCTTGCAGCGAGGTGACCAGCAGGGTGCCGCCCAGCAGGCTCTTGGCGTCGCCCAGGGTCGAGACCGTGACATCCATGCGCGCGCCGGACGCCGAGAACGGCGGCAGGTTGGCCGTGACCATGACGGCGGCGGTGTTCTTGGTGTTGAGGTTGCCGTCGCGGACGTTGACGCCCTGGCGCTCGAGCATGGCTTCCAGGCTCTGCTTGGTCATCGGCGCGTTGCGCAGGCTGTCTCCCGAACCATTCAGGCCCACGACGATGCCGTAGCCGACCAGTTGGTTGTCGCGCACGCCTTCGAAGGCGACGWTGTCCTTGATCCGCGACTTGGCGTCGGCGGGAGAGGAGATCATCGCGACGGCGGCGAGGGCGAGGCCCAGAGCGGAAGCAAAGAATGAACGAGACATGGCGATCCTACGGCGGGGTGGCATCCCCGCGCCGTCCCATGCCAGAACCGGGCCAGTCTTTGTGTTATAAAAAGCTCAATGAAATCAGTCGGAAGGCGTGCATTTTCCGCCTGCGACATTCTGGTTCGGCAGATTCTGCCCGGCATTAACCATACCGCAAGCGCCGCCCAGCAAGATGTGGTTAACGGGGAGGGGGTGACTCCCTTGATCGTTAGTCGGAGCAGCGTTTCGTCATGAAGGTTTCCAGCACGGGGGGCGCGGGCGCGGTTGGCGCATCGCGGGCCAAACCGACGGGCGGCGGATCGGGGTTTTCCCTGCCTTCGGTTGGCGGCGCCAGCGCCGCGTCCGGGGTCGCCCAGACGGGCGGCGTGGCTGGGGTCGGATCGCTCGACGCCCTTCTCGCCCTGCAAGCGGACTTGGACCCGACCGAGCGCAAGCGCCGGGCGGTCAAGCGAGCCGGCGGCCTGCTGGACCTGCTGGACGCCCTGAAGCTGGCCACCCTGGACGGCGAGGTTTCGACCGGCACGCTCTCCCAGCTCAAGAACGCCGTGCGCCAGCACCGCGAGTCGACCGACGATCCCAAGCTCGAGTCGATTCTCAACGAAATCGAGACCCGCGCCGCCGTCGAGGCCGCCAAGCTCGAACAGGCCCGACTGGGCTGAAATCGCAGATGAAACCGTATCTTAAAGAACACGGTTCACTGAGTATCCCCAGGATCTGGTCGGTCATGCACGGCGCTGAACACGCCGCTCATGCGAGGTTCATTGAACCCGGCTATCGTTTTGGTATAAGCACCCAGCCTGACCAGGGCGGAGTTCATCGGGGCGTGAGGCGTTAATGCAAACGGCCACTGTTCTTAAGGTACCAGACTCGTATCGTCCTTCGGATGACGAGCCTTTCATGAACGAGCGTCAGCTTGAGTATTTCAAGCAAAAGCTGAACGCCTGGAAAGAGGAGATCCTCCGCGAATCTCGCGAGACGGTCGCCCATCTCCAGAAAGAAACTGAAAACCATGCCGACCTCGCCGATCGCGCGTCGTCGGAAACTGACCGGGCGCTGGAACTTCGCACCCGGGATCGTCAGAGAAAACTCATCTCCAAGATCGACCAGGCGTTGCGTCGGGTCGAGGACGGTTCCTACGGCTATTGCGAAGAAACCGGCGAGCCGATCGGTTTGGCGAGACTGGACGCGCGGCCCACCGCGACGCTCAGCCTGGAAGCCCAGGAACGTCACGAACGTCGGGAGCGGGTTCACCGCGACGACTGAGGGTTTCACCGACTTTCGACTGAATGTGTTTCAAGCGGCCTCGCCCTCACCCCGGCGGGGCCGTTTTCGTTCGGCCTTCCCCCTGTGGGGAGGTGTCGGCGAAGCCGACGGAGGGGGAGTGATCGGCCGCTAGCCGGATTTGCGATCGGCGTCCTAAAGCTCCCCCACCGATCGCTGCGCGATCGCCTTCCCCAGGGGGAGGGGCGGCTCACCACAGGCTCGCCGCCGCCCGTTCGGGCCAGGCCTTGTCGTACTCCGCCCCGCCGACCGTATCCTCGCTCATCGCCGCCAGCATCGCCCCCGGCGTGGGCAGGGATCGGGGATCCACCTGAGCCTCGGCCTTCCACAGGCCAGATCGAACGATCGCGCGGGCGCATTGGAAGTAGGCCTCGACCACCGTGACCACCAGGCAGGTGCGCGGCGCCTTGCCGTCGACCGCGAAGCTGACCAGCAGGTCGGGGTCGGCGCTGACCACCGCCCGGCCGTTGACCCGGAAGGTCGTGCCCGAGCCGGGGATCAGGAACATCAGCGCCACGCGCGGATCGCGGACCACGTTGCGCAGGCTGTCGATGCGGTTGTTGCCGCGCCGGTCGGGCAGGATCAGCGTCCGCTCGTCGTGGATGCGGACGAAGCCGGGCTGGTCGCCGCGCGGACTGCAGTCCAGGCCCTCGGGGCCGACCGTGGCCAAGGCGAGGAACGGCGAGGCCTCGATCAGGGCGCGGTAGTGCGGCGTGATGCGATCGGCGACCTTGACGGTCGAGGCCGAAACCGGGGCCGGCGTGTAGAGGGCTTCGAGCGCCTCGAGGCTGTCGATGACGTGATCGATGGCGGGCATGGACGGCTCCCCTTCAGGGCCGCCAGCATAGCGGGTGTCTGGGCCGGACGCCTAGACGCCGGCGGCCTGGACCATGGCGCAGGCCTCCGCCAGGCGATGGGGTGAGATCGGTTTGTCGACCACGGCGCGGGTGCGAGCGCCCAGCTGGTCGGCGTTGCCGGTGACATAGACCACGGGGATCGGTCCCAGCCGGGCGAGGATCGCGGCCACCGCCTCCACACCCGTGCCGCCGACGATGCGATAGTCGGCGGTGATCAGGTCTGGCGGATGCCTCAAGGCGCAGTCCAGCGCTTCCTGCGGGCTTTCCGCTATGTCGAAGCTGTCGAAACCTTGCTCTCCGAGCAGAGCCTCGACCTCCATTGCGATGAGGATCTCATCCTCGATGATCAAAGCATGTCTGTGGGACATGAGCACTGCACGCCACCGATTTTCAAATTCGTCCCTGGGCTTAGTAGAAGCCTATGATTCTGTTCTGCGCTAACGGTTTTTACGGTTCAGCTTGTCTAAAACGTCGCAGGGCTGCTGTTGCGTCTTGTTCGCAGAGCGCAAGATCTTCCAGGTGTTGTGTGTGATCACAAATAAAGACGCAGGTTCTTGTTGGTTTGGGGCGAAGTCAGGGATTTACCTTAGTTTATAAAACAAAGTCCGCCGACCGCCGGTCTCTTGCCTCTCCCTCGCCGATTTGCGCTATGCAGGCAAAAAACAAAACGCTCCGGAGCGCGCCCGCCATGTCGCAAGACACCCCCTCGACCCTTTCACCACTGATCCTCACCGAGAAGCGCGGCCATATCGCGATCCTCACCCTCAACCGCCCCGACGCGATGAACGCCTTGGGCGCGCCCGGCGACGGCGATCAGGTGGCGGCCGCCTGCGAGACGATCAACGACGACCAGGAGATCCGCTGCGTGATCCTGACCRGCGCAGGGCGGGCCTTCTCGGCCGGCGGCGACGTCAAGGCGATGAAGGCGCGGGAAGGGGCGTTCGGCGGCAACGGCGTCATGGTGCGCGACGGCTACCGCAAGAACATCCACCGCATCGTGCGGGCCATCTACGGCCTGGAGGTTCCGTCGATCGCGGCGGTCAACGGCGCGGCCATCGGCCTGGGCTGCGACGTGGCCTGCATGACCGACATCCGCATCGCCGCAGACACCGCCAAGTTCGGGGTGACCTTCCTGAAGCTGGGCCTGATCCCCGGCGACGGCGGGGCCTGGCTGATGCCGCGCACCATCGGCATGAGCCGCGCCGCCGAGCTGCTGTTCACCGGCGACGTCATCGACGCCGCGAAAGCCGAGGCCTGGGGCCTGATCAGCAAGGCCGTGCCGGCCGAGACGCTGATGGACGAAGCCCTGGCCCTGGCCGAGCGGATCGCCGTCCAGCCGCCCCATGCCCTGCGCATGGCCAAGAGCCTGCTCAAGCACGGCCAGACCGCCAGCTACGACACCTTGATGGAGATGAGCGCCGCCGCCCAGGCCATCGCCCACCACACCGAGGATCACATGGAGGGCGTCGACGCCATCCTCGAGAAGCGTCAGCCGACGTTCAAGGGGCGCTGACCATGGGCAAGGAAGCCAAAGGCGTCTGGGGCCAGCTCTCCGACGGCGAGAGCGACGGCAAGCTGGTGTGGGAGCCGCCCAAGCTGATCTTCCGCGGCGCGGTGCGCGGCATCTACCAGGGTCACGCCCTGCGCGACCTGAAGGTCGAGGGCGAGGACTTGGTGCTGACCGACGGCACCCGCTTCACCCTCGAACCGGGCGAGGCGGCCAAGTGGCTGCACGCCATCCAGAACCCGCCCGGCCGGTTGGACAAGCTGGGCGTCAAGGCGGGCCAGACGGTGGTGATCCAGGGTTTGGACGATCCGCAGTTCCTCAAGGAGCTGTCGGGGCGCGTTGAACCGGTCGAGGCCGAGGAGAACATCGACCTGCTGTTCCTGGGTGTCGAGGACCTGGCCGATTTCGATCAGCTGGAAGACTTGATCGGCGGGCTCGCGGCCAAGGGCGCGATCTGGATCGTCGCCGAGAAGGGCAAGGGCGCGCCGCTGAAGGACACCGAGATCCTGGCCGCCGCGCGCGAACAGGGCCTGGTCGACACCAAGGTCTGCGCCTTCTCCAAGACCCACACCGCGCTGCGCTTCGTGAAGCGCAAGGGCGAGGCGGTCAAGGCCGCGCCGGTGGATGACGACGAGGCGGGCTTCGACGACGATTGAGGCCTGACGCGGCGACCTCCCATCGGGTCCCGGCGCGCCGCGTGCGCGTGATCCACCTGATGGGGCCCGCCGGCGCGGGCGGCTAGGCTGGCGCGATCTGTCCAGGGTCAAACCCCAAGGTCCAGCCTCAAGGCCGCGCTGGACAAGGCGGCGACGGGTTCGCCCGAGGCCCTCGCGGCCATGGCCGACAAGGGCCGCGCCGACGCCCAGGCCTATGCCGGGCTGCTGTTCGTGTTCGGTCGGRGCAAGATCGCGCCGGATCCGCCGCGCGGCTGCGCCTACGCCGCCAAGGCGGCCGGTGAGCGCCCCGACGCCATGCACCTGCGTGGGCGTTGCCTGCAGTACGGCCTGGCGGGCGGCGCGCCTGACCTGGAGGGCGCCAAGGCGGCCTACACGCGCGCCATGCAGATGGGTTATCTGAACGCCAAGTGCGCCCTGGGCCAGATGCTGATGGCCGAGCCGGCCTCGATCGCTCGCGGCGTGACGCTGTGCAAGGAGGCGGCTCGCGCCGGCGATAGCGAGGCGCAACTGGTGCTGGGCTCGGCCTACCTGAGCGGCAAACCCGTGGCCCGCGACCCGGCCGAAGCGCGCCAGTGGTACGAGCTGGCGGCCAAGCAGAATCCCCTGATGGCGGCCCGCAAGCTGGGCGAATTGTACGCCAGCGGCGAGGGCGGCAAGCGCGACACCAAGAAGGCGCTCGAACTCTGGACCGCCGCCGAGAAAGCGGGCGATCCGCTGGCTTGCATCCTGATGGCCGACCAGCTGTTCTCGGAGATGACGGGCGGCCGCAAGCCCGGCCCGGGGACCTATGCGTTCAAGGGCGGCGTGCCCGTCAAGGACATCGAGGTGGTCGAGCTGTGGTACCAGGCCGCGCTCGATCGCGATCCCCGGCCCGAGGTCAAGACCCGCGCCGACTACGCCCTCAAGCTTCTCCAGAGTTTCAAGACCGCCAACGTGTCGACGAAGAAGCCAAAATAGCCGCGCTGTCACGTGTCGCTATATCTAGGGACGTCTTCAATTAGACTCGCAACTCAAAATTGACTTACAAGCGAAGCGGCGATTTCGCCAAGTCAAAAGGGGGGCGACAATGCCCGACATGACCAGCTGCACCTTCACGGTGAACGACCAGGACGGCGGCGCGGACACGCGCAGTTTCGCGTTCAACACCACTCAGCAGGGCGACAAGTATTCGGTGCTCGTCACCAATGACGGCATCGGGCCCTACGGCGCCACGCTGAGCACCGGCACGCCCAACGCCACCTTGCCCAGCAACGGGGGCGCGCGGGTCAAGGCGACCGGCACGCTGAGCCTGCTGTTCGACAGCGCCAGCGACAAGAACGTGGTGATCACCTTCACGGGGACGCTCAACACCACCCATTCGACCAGCATGCAGAGCGTGATCATCGCCAGCTTCGACTGAGCGCCGATCGGGGCGCGCGCGGTGCGCGCGTCCTTTTTTCAGGTCAGGCCGCGACCTTGGCCTTCGCCGGCGCCTTGGCCTTGGAGAACTCCATGGTCCCGTCATCGACCTTGCCGTAGCGCAGGGCCACCAGATCCAGGGCGTAGTTCTGGTGCACCTTCCACGGCGTCTTGGCGCCCTGCTTGGGCAGGATCTTAAGGGCGCGCTGGACGTACCCCGACGAGAAGTCCAGCCAAGGCTCGATCTCCATCTCGCCTTCGGGAAGGCGCGGCGTGCAGATCTGGGCGCCCGTGCGGTCCATGCGGTTGAGCAGTCGGCAGACATATTCGGCGGTCAGGTCGGCCTTCAGGGTCCAGCTGGCGTTGGTGTAGCCGAAGGTCGAGGCCAGGTTCGGCACGTCGCTGAACATCATGCCCTTGTAGCTGGTGGTCTCGTGCGGCGCGACGCGACGGCCGTCGACGATCACCTCCATGTCGCCCAGCAACTGCATGCGCAGACCCGTGGCGGTAACGATGATGTCGGCGTCCAGGGTCTTGCCCGACTTCAGCAGCAGGCCGGTTTCCGTGAAGGTCTCGATCTGGTCGGTGACCACCGAYGAGGTTCCGGCCTTGATCGAGTCGAACAGGTCGGCGTCCGGCAYCAGACACAGCCGCTGGTCCCACGGATTGTAGCGCGGCGTGAAGTGGGTCTCGATGTCGTAGTCGGGCCCCAGATGGCCGCGCACCAGCTCCAGCAGCTGCGCCTTGGTCTTTTCCGGCTTCTTGCGGGCGATGTTGAAGAACAGCATCTGCATCAGCACGTTCTTCCAGCGCGTGATGCCGTAGGCGGTCATGGCCGGCAGCTTGGCGCGCAGCCAGTTGGCGACGCCGTCCTCGGCCGGGCGCGAGACCACATAGGTCGGCGAGCGCTGCAGCATGGTCACGTGGCCGGCGGTCTTGGCCATTTCGGGGGCCAGGGTCACGGCCGTCGCGCCGCTGCCGATCACCACGACCTGCTTGCCGGCGTAGTCGAGGTCCTCGGGCCAGAGCTGCGGGTGGACGATCCGGCCCTGGAACCGCTCGGTCCCCGGGAAGTCGGGCGTGTAGCCGGCCTCGTAATTATAATAGCCGCTGCACATCGACAGGAAGCCGCAGGTCAGCCGCACGATCGCGCCGTCGCGTTCGGCCTCGACGGTCCAGGTGGCGGTCTCCGACGACCAGCTGGCCCGCTTGACCTTGTGGCCGTAGCGGATGTGAGGGTCGATGCCGTTCTCGGCGGCGGTCTCGCGGACATAGCGCAGGATCGAGGGGCCGTCGGCGATGGCCTTGGCCTCACGCCACGGCTTGAAGGCGTAGCCTAGGGTGTACATGTCGCTGTCGGACCGGATGCCCGGATAGCGGAACAGGTCCCACGTGCCGCCAATCGCCGTTCGCGCCTCGAGGATGGCGTAGCTCTTCTTCGGACAGTCGCGCTGCAGGTGGTAGGCCGCGCCGATGCCCGACAGGCCGGCGCCCACGATCAGTACGTCGAAATGCTCGATGGCCATCGTGCCTCCGCCCTGCGTTCACCCGGTCCGGTGGTCCGGACGCTCGCGTATGTGAACATTGTTCACTAGCAAACGACCGTTTCGGCCATCCGTCAACCGCGGCGTCGCGAGCGCCTGCGGCGGCGATGATCGGTTTTGATTGCAAACCTTCATCGGCGACGCGTATGCGGTCTTCCCATGTCCCTGCGCGATTTCGGCGTGCTGGTCCTGGTCTGCCTGGTCTGGGCCTGCAACAACATCATCTCCAAGATCGTGGTCGCCCACTGGGGCGTGCCGCCGCTGTTCTACGCGGCGGTGCGCTTCGCCATCGTCGCGGCGGTGACCCTGCCGTGGCTGCTGCCCGCGCCGCGCCCGACCTGGCGGATCCTGGTGGTCGGCCTGCTGATGGGGGCGGGCAACTTCGCCCTGCTGTTCATGGGCTTCAAGACCGCCTCGCCCTCGGCCTCGGCGGTGGTGATCCAGCTGGGCGTGCCGTTCACGACCCTCCTGTCGATGCTGATGCTGGGCGAGAAGGTGCGCTGGAAGCGCGGCCTGGGCATCGCCCTGACCCTGTCGGGCGCGGTGGTGGTGATGTGGAACCCGCACGGCCTGCAGCTGTCGCCGGGCCTGTGGTTCATCGTCGCCTCGGCCTTCACCGGCTCGTTGGGGGCGGTGATGATGAAGCAGATCGAAGGGGTCAAGCCGCTGCAGTTCCAGGCCTGGGTCGGCGCCACCTCGGTCGCGCCCCTGGCCCTGCTGAGCCTGGCGATCGAGCCGGGCGGCCCGGGCCTGGCCCTGGCGGCCGGCTGGCCCTTCCTGGCGGCGCTGCTGTTCTCGGCCCTGATCGTCTCGGTCCTGGCCCACACCGCCTATTACGGCCTGATCCAGCGCCACGACGCCAATCTGGTGGCGCCGCTGACCCTGATGACCCCGCTGATGACCATTGGCMTGGGCGTTCTGATCACGCACGATCATTTCGACGCGCGGATGGGAATCGGCACGCTGCTCGCGCTAGTGGGTGTGCTGATCATCGCCCTGCGCAAGAACCAGGTGATGCCGCTGCTGATGCTGACGAGGAACCGTTCTCAATGACGCCAATCGACGCCCCGTCGCCGAACTTCGACGCCCGCAAGAGCGTCCCCGACTGCGTCGTCCTGCACTACACCGGCATGGAGACCGGCGAGGCCGCCTTGGCGCGGCTGTGCGACCCGGAAGCCAAGGTCTCCGCCCACTATCTGGTCGAGGAGGACGGTCGGGTCTTTCGCCTGGTGCCCGAGGAGCGCCGCGCCTGGCATGCCGGGGCCGCCTTCTGGAAGGGCGTCAAGGACATCAACTCGGCCTCGATCGGCATCGAGATCGTCAATCCCGGCCACGAGTTCGGCTATCGCCCGTTCCCCGACGCCCAGATCGCCGCGGTGATCAACCTGCTGGCCGACATCCGCTCGCGCTGGACGATCGACGACGACATGATCATCGGCCATTCCGACATCGCCCCCGGCCGCAAGATCGACCCGGGCGAGCTGTTCCCCTGGAAGCGGCTGGCCGAGGCCGGCCACGGCCTGTGGGTCGAGCCGCCGCCGTCGCCCGGCGCGCCGCTGGGGCAAGGGGAGGAAGGCACGGGAGTCTTCGCCCTGCAGGCCGGCCTGACCCGCCTGGGTTACAACTGTGCGCCGTCCGGCAAGTACGACGAGTGGACCACGACCGTGGTCGCCGCGTTCCAGCGGCACTGGCTGCAGAGCCGCTTCGACGGCGTCGCGGACGGCGAGACCCGGGCGCGGCTGGTGGCCCTGCTGCGGGCCGCCGCCTGATGCATCCGGCCAAGCCGTTCCACGTCGATGACCGCGAGACGCTGCTGGCCTTCATCCGCCAGCATCCGTTCGTGACGATCGCGGCGGCGGTGGGCGGCCGGCCCTTCACGGCTCAGGCGCCGGTGGTGATCCGCGAGCTCGACTTCGGTGAGGTGGCGCTGGACTTCCACCTGTCGCGCGGCAACGCCCTGGCGCCGTACGTGGTCCAGGGCTTCCGTGCCGTGGCCCTGGCGACCGGCCCGGACGCCTATGTCAGCCCCGACTGGTATGGCGGCGAGGACCAGGTCCCGACCTGGAACTACCTCTCCGCCGAGGCCGAGGGCCTGGTCGCGCCGCTCAGCGACGAAGAGTTCGTGGCCCTGCTCGACGATCTCTCGGCCCAGGAGGAGGCGCGCCTTTCGCCCAAGACACCCTGGACTCGCGACAAGATGAGCCCCGGCCGCTTCGAGACCATGATGCGCGGCATCATCGGCTGCCGTCTCAGCGTCGAGCGGCTGGAAGGCACCTGGAAGCTGTCGCAGAACAAGAGCGCCGCCGACCGGGCCGGCGTGGTCAAGGCGCTGGGCGATCATCCGATCGCGGACCTCATGAAGGCGCACAACGCTTGACCCCGAGGGCGCGGAGCGTCACTTAGGCCCCGGACCAGATGGTCGGGCGGCCGCGGCATCTTCGGATGTCGAGGAAAGTCCGGGCTCCACGGTGACAAGGCGGCGGGTAACGCCCGCCGGGAGCGATCCCAGGGATAGCGCCACAGAAAGCAAACCTCCTCCCTTCGGGGCGGGAAGGGTGAAAGGGTGGGGTAAGAGCCCACCGCGGACCTGGCAACAGG
>NZ_JBFTZS010000024.1:0-24158 GCF_056406675.1 Caulobacter sp. P1_B12_2
CGGGCGGCGCCGGAGCGCCGCGGGCCGGTCCTTCGCCCTGGGGGACAGCGAAGGACGGCGGTGGTTAGGCGGCCTGGCTGAGCGCCGGCTGGGCGCCGCGCGTCCAACGGACGGCCGCCTCGGCGATACGAACGCCGAACAGGCGGGCGGTCTCGCGGTCGCCGGCCGGCGGGGTGATCTCGGGCGAGGCGTTGTCCGACTGGGCGGCCAGGCCGATGAACGAGCCGACGCGGTTGAGGGTGTCGGGGCCGCGTTCGGCGGCGGTCACGCCGGGAGGGGGCAGGCCCAGGTTCACCCAGTTCATGCCGTGCTGGGCGGCCAGAATGGTCAGGCTTTCCAGCGCGTGGCCCTTGTCGCCCGAGAAGCTGTGCGAATTGGTGAAGCCCGCGGCCAGCTTGTCCTTCCAGGCGCCGGTGAAGAACACCCCGGCGGTGGCGTCGGCGAACACTTTGAACACGCCCGAAACGTCGCCCATGTAGGTGGGCGCGCCGAACACCACGGCGTCGGCGTCGGCGATTTGCTCGATCAACGGCGCGAAATCCTGCGCGGCGTTCTCGATCTTCAACAGCAGCGGGGTTTGGCCGGCGTCGCGGACGCCTTCCGCGATCTTGTCGGCCAGGACGGCGGTGTGGCCGTAACCCGAGTGATAAACGATGGCGACCTTGGTCATTGTCGTGAGCCCTGAAAATGTTGCTGGTTTCGCAACTGAAACCGTGTCGATTACGTATGCATGGTCCAGCGGCTTTCCAGGGTATCAGCAACAGAAGTTGATGCAGTTATTCTGCAAGCCGATTCAGCGCCGATGGGGTCGGTTTTGGGCGAACGACGGAATATGGGGTCGGGCAAGGGGTTCAACCTTGTGACAACGTTGTCAAAATCCTATCTAGCGTGAAATCTTGCAAACCAGCATGAGCTCAAGGCGCGCCGAGCGGCGCGTCCAGACCCGTCCTGCGGCGTGCGTATCGAGAAGGCGGCGATCATGACCTCCAGCTCTGTTCCAGACAGCGCCGCGCCGGCCAAGGTCCACGCGCCCGGCCTGGTGCTGGCGGCATTGGCCCTGGGCGGGTTCGCGATCGGCACCACCGAGTTCGCCTCGATGAGCCTGCTGCCCGACTTCGCCGCCAGCCTGGGCGTCGATGCGCCGACAGCCGGCCACGCGATCAGCGCTTATGCGCTCGGCGTGGTGGTCGGCGCGCCGGTGATCGCGGTGCTGGCCGCGCGTTTGCCGCGTCGGATCATCCTGGTCGCCCTGATGGCGGTGTTCGCGGTGGGCAACCTGCTCAGCGCGCTTTCGCCGAGTTTCGGCTGGATGCTAGCCTTCCGGTTCTTCAGCGGCTTGCCGCACGGCGCCTATTTCGGGGTCGCCGCCCTGGTCGCCGCCAGCGTCTCGCCGCCCGAGCGCCGGGCCCAGTCGGTGGCCATGGTGATGATCGGCCTGACCGTGGCGACCATCGTCGGGGTGCCGATGGCCAATGTGGTCGGACAGTGGATCGGCTGGCGGTGGGGCTTCGTGATCGTCGCCGCATTGGCCGCGATGACCGCCACGGCGGTCTATGTGTTCGCGCCGCGCGCGCCGGCCGACGCCGGGGCCAGCCCGCTGCGGGAACTGGGCGCCTTGGGCCGGGGACGGGTGTGGCTGACCCTGGCCATCGGCGCGATCGGCTTTGGCGGCATGTTCTGCGTCTACACCTACCTGGCCTCGACCATGGCCGAGGTCACCCACGCCTCGCCGGCCGCCCTGCCCGTGGTGCTGGCGGTGTTCGGGGCCGGCATGACGGTTGGGACCCTGGTCTGCGCCTGGGCCGCCGACCGCGCCCAGATCCCGGCCATCGGCGGCGTGCTGCTGTGGAGCGCCGCCGCCTTGGCCCTCTATCCGATGGCGACCGGCAGCCTGTGGACCCTGGCGCCGGTGGTGTTCATGATCGGCTGCGGCGGCGGGCTGGGCGCGGTGCTGCAGACCCGGCTGATGGACGTGGCCGGCGACGCCCAGACCCTGGCCGCGGCCATGAACCATTCGGCCTTCAACTTCGCAAACGCCCTGGGCCCCTGGCTGGGCGGCCTGGCGATCGCGGCGGGCTACGGCTGGGCCTCGACGGGCTATGTCGGCGCGGCCCTGGCCCTGGGCGGTTTCGCGATCTGGATCGTGGCGGCGCTGGACGTGCGGTCGCAACGGCTGAGGCTTGCGGCGGCGGAGTAGGGGCGCGCCGGACCGAATTCACGCCTTGTCGGAGACCAGCCGCAGTGGAACCCGCGATCGGGGTGTGAGGTCCGGGGGCGTTCCGCCGATCAGGGCCAGGGCGTCCTCGTAGTCGCCCCCGAAGTTCACCCGCGTGATCTCGCCGAGCTTGTGGGCCGAGGGGGCGGGGTCCCATTTCGCGTCGGGCCCGATCTCCAGCATCCAGACGATCCCGCCTTCGATGCTGATCACCTTGCCGACCCAGCAGGCGTCGGGCTGGTCGCGTTCCTTGTGGATCGTCACCAGCGGAAACCGCTCGGCGGCCGAGGTCAGCAGCGCGGCTATGCTGGTCAGGGCCAGCGTGAGTTCGGGCCGAACCTCGCCCCGGGCGACGAGCGCGGCCTGGGTGAAATCGGTGTAGGGGTCCGGAACGAGTTCATCGACCTCGTCGACGCGGAAACATTCGAAGCCGTCGAACCACAGCCGGTCGCTGACCAGGCCGAGCAGGAAGAATTCGGTCTCGACGCCGAGGATGTAGCCGCGGACATAGGTTTCTTCGAACGGACGATAGAGTCGGATCAACCGGTCGTCGCGCAGGGCGTCGTGCAGTTGGCCGATCATGCTCTTGATCATCGCGCCCGCCCCCGGATCATGCGGGCCTTAGGCCGCGGCCTCGACCGACGCGCCGGCCAGAAGGTCCGCCACCGAGATCATCGACAGCCGTTCGGCCACGGCGGTGTCGGCGGCGATCATCGCCCCGCGCACCGCGTCGGGGATTTTCTCGCCGACCGGACAGCCCTTGACGCCCTTGGGGGCCACGCCGAGGTGGGCGCAGCCGTTCACGGCCCGCAGGACGACGTCCAGGGTGATGGTTTCCGGAGACTTGAGCAGCCACGCGCCGCCGTTGGCGCCGGCGCGCGCGCCGATCAGCCCCGCCTTGCCCAGCATGGCCGTCACGCGACGCACCACGACCGGGTTGGTCGGGACCGAGGCGGCGAGCTCGGCGCTGGCCACGGCGCGGTCGGCCGAAAAGGCGTTCTTATGCGCCAGATAGGCCAAGGCGTGCGCGGCGACGGGGAATTTCTGACTGTCGGACATTTTTCTGTGGCAGGACCCTAAGGGCGTCGCTCGTGCGTTCAACCAAAAACTATCGTTGTTATCCCGGTTCAGGTCGCGATTGAACCGGAGCAGGATTGGGTGTATCGCGCCCCGCTTGATCGATATGGGGCTCCGCACCGCGTTTTGCGAGGGCGACCCCGGAGGGATTGAATGGCTTCCGAAGCCTCTGGTGCTCCCGCGTCCGGCAGCGCCCCCCCGTGTGACGTCCCTCCGCAAGCTGGCCATGACCTGAAAGGGCACGGCTTCATTGCGCTTGCCCTCGGCGCCGTCGGCGTCGTTTTCGGCGATATCGGCACCAGTCCGCTCTACGCCATGCGTGAGGCCCTGGCCCATTCGCGCAGCACCACCGCCACTGAGCACGCCGTGCTGGGGGTGGTGTCGCTGGTGCTGTGGACCCTGACCCTGTTCGTCACGATCAAGTACGTGATCTTCTTCATGCGCGCCGACAACAAGGGCGAGGGCGRCACCCTGGCCCTGATGGCCCTGGCCCAGAAGGCCCTGGGCAAGGCCGGCGGCAAGCGCTCGACGGCGGTGTTCTTCCTGGGCGTGATCGGCGCGGCGCTGTTCTACGGCGACGGCATCATCACCCCGGCCATCTCGGTGCTGTCGGCGGTCGAGGGCATGAAGGACGCGCCGCACGTCGGCCACGCGCTGACGCCCTACATCCTGCCGATCTCGGCCGGCATCCTGGTGATGCTGTTCCTGGTCCAGGCCAAGGGCACCCATCGCATGGCCGCCCTGTTCGGGCCGGTCATGGCCGCCTGGTTCCTGATCCTGGGCGCCCTGGGCCTGTTCCACCTGGTCGACGACCTGTCGATCCTGCGCGCCTTCAATCCCTGGTACGGCGTGCGCTTCCTGCTGGAGAACGGCTTCCTGGGCTTCGTGATCCTGGGCAGCGTGTTTCTGGCGGTGACCGGCGCCGAGGCGCTGTACGCCGACATGGGCCACTTTGGGAAAAAGCCGATCCAGGCGGCCTGGCTGTACCTGGCCTTCCCCTGCCTGGCCCTGAACTATCTTGGCCAGGGCTCGCTGGTGCTGGACCACCCGGCCTCGCGGCACAATCCGTTCTGGGACATGGTTCCGACCATCGCCTACTGGCCGGTGCTGCTGATGGCCACGGCGGCCACGGTCATCGCCAGCCAGGCGGTGATCACTGGCGCCTTCTCGATGACCCAGCAGGCGGTGCAGCTCGGCCTGCTGCCGCGCCTGGACATCAAGCGCACCTCCGAGACCCAGGCCGGCCAGATCTACGTGCCGGCGGTCAACACCTTCCTGTTGATCGGCGTGTTGGTGCTGTTGGTCATGTTCCAGAGCTCGCACAAGCTGGCCAGCGCCTACGGCATCGCCGTGACCGGCGCGATGTTCGTCGACACCCTGCTGGCCTATGTGGTGCTGCGCCTGGTGTGGAAATGGAGCCTCTGGCAGACCGCCGCCCTGCTGGTGCCTCTGGCCTTGATCGACCTGGTGTTCATCGCCTCCAACGCGTTGAAGATCCCGGACGGCGCCTGGCTGCCGCTGGTGTTTGGCGCTGTGCTGGTGCTGATCATGTGGACCTGGACGCGCGGCGCCCAGATCCTCACCGACAAGACCCGCCGCGACAGCGTGCCCCTGGTCGATCTGATGGAGATCCTCCGCGCTCGCGCCCCTCACCGGGCGCCCGGCACGGCGATCTTCCTGACCTCCGACCCGGACATGACCCCGGTCGCGCTCATGCATAATCTGAAGCACAACAAGGTGCTGCACGAGCGCAACGTGGTGCTGACGGTCCGCACGGCCGAGACGCCGCGTGTCAACGACGAGGACCGCGTCCGCACCCAGGCGATCAACGCCGACTTCAAGAAGGTCGAGATCTTCTACGGCTTCATGGAAAGCCCAAACGTGCCCAAGGCCCTGGCCATCCTGCGAAAGCAGCAGGGGCTGAAGTTCGACATCATGGCCACCAGCTTCTTCCTGGGCCGTCGTTCGATCGTGCCGTCGGCCAACAGCGGCATGCCGCTGTGGCAGGACCGGATCTTCATCTTCCTGATGAAGAACGCCACCAACCCGACCGACTTCTTCAAGATCCCGCCCGGCCGCGTCGTCGAGCTGGGCGCCCAGGTCACGGTCTAGGGCGAGCGTCCAGATGAACATCTTTGGCCTCGTCGGCGACGTGCTGTGGTTGCTGGCCCTGTCCATCATGGCCGGCGCCTCACGCATGGCCTGGGGCAAGGTCAAGGACGTGCTGGTGCCGATGGTCTGGTCGCCGTCCGGCAAGACCCTGTGGCGGGCCCCGCGCGCCGTGGCCCTGGCCTCGGTTCCGGCCTTCGCCTTCCTGCTCAGCCTGTGGCTGCTGATCGAAGGCCAGCGGCCGCAGGAGACCGAGTGGTCGATCATCCTGCTGTGCGTGCGGGCCATCCTGGCGGCGGTCTTCGCGGTGGTCCACCTGACCCAGGTGCGCCGGGCCCTCAACCAGCTGGCAGAGGAAGGCCGGATCAAGCTCTGACCCCGCCCTTGTCGCGCTGCGCCGTTTCAATCGTCGCGAAACCGCGCTAAACGCCCCGCGACCTTGTGTTTCTCCGATGGAGAAACACTCTGCGACTTTGTGTTTCCTCGRAAGGACCCCCTCATGGCCGGCAAGCCCGTGAAGAAGGTCGTGCTCGCCTATTCGGGCGGTCTCGACACCTCGATCATCCTCAAGTGGCTGCAGACCGAATACGGCGCGGAGGTCATCACCTTCACCGCCGACCTGGGTCAGGGCGAGGAAATCGAGCCGGCGCGCGCCAAGGCCCTGGCGGCCGGCGTCAAGCCGGAGAACATCTTCATCGAGGACGTGCGCGAGGAGTTCGTCCGCGACTTCGTGTTCCCGATGTTCCGGGCCAACACGGTCTATGAGGGCCAGTACCTGCTGGGCACCTCGATCGCCCGCCCGCTGATCGCCAAGAAGCAGATCGAGATCGCCCGCAAGATGGGCGCCGACGCCGTCAGCCACGGCGCGACCGGCAAGGGCAACGACCAGGTCCGTTTCGAGCTCGGCTATTACGGCCTCGAGCCCGACATCACCGTGATCGCCCCCTGGCGCGAATGGGACTTCAAGTCCCGCGAGGCCCTGCTGGAGTTCGCCGAGCAGCACCAGATCCAGATCACCAAGGACAAGCGCGGCGAAGCCCCGTTCAGCGTCGACGCCAACCTGCTGCACAGCTCGTCGGAAGGTAAGGTCCTGGAGGACCCGGCGGTAGAGGCCCCCGAGTTCGTCCACATGCGCACCATCGCCCCGGAAGACGCGCCCGATAAGCCGCACGTCTTCACGATCGATTTCGAGAAGGGCGATCCCGTCGCCATCGACGGCGTCGCCATGTCGCCCGCCACCCTGCTGACCAAGCTGAACGAGCTGGGCCACGACAACGGCGTGGGTCGCCTGGACCTGGTGGAAAACCGCTTCGTCGGCATGAAGTCGCGCGGCGTCTACGAGACCCCGGGCGGCACCATCCTGCTGGCCGCCCACCGCGGCATTGAGTCGATCACCCTGGATCGCGGCGCCATGCACCTGAAGGACGAGCTGATGCCGAAGTACGCATCGCTGGTCTATAACGGCTTCTGGTTCGCCCCCGAGCGCGAGATGCTGCAAGCCGCCATCGACTACAGCCAGACCAAGGTCAGCGGCCAGGTTCGCGTGAAGCTCTACAAGGGCAACGTCTCGGTCATCGGCCGCACCAGCCCCTACAGCCTCTACGACCAGGACCTGGTCACCTTCGAGGAGGGCAAGGTCGCCTACGACCACCGCGACGCCGGCGGCTTCATCAAGCTCAACGCCCTGCGCCTGCGCGTCCTGGCCAAGCGCGACAAGCGCGACGCCTAGGGTTTGCGATCTTCCGAAACGACAAAGCCCCGCCGGTGACGGCGGGGCTTTTTTGCTTTCCCCTCCCGCAAGGGGAGAAGGAAGAAAAGGCTCAGCTCGCCGCCGTCCCCGTCGGCTGCACCAGGCTCGGCGCCAGGTTCACCCCCGTCTTGTTGTAGATCACCCAACCGATCAGCTTGAACGTGGCGTCGAGCAGTTGTTGGGCCAGGACCAGGGTCATGAACTTGGTGAACTGCAGGGTCTGGTCGAAGGCCTGCTGCTGGTTGCGCATGATCATGTCGGCCGCCTCGGGCGGGATCTGGCGGTTGGCCAGGGCCAGCCGGGTCTGCATCGTCGCCTCAGCCAGGCTGCGCAGATAGCCGGCCACCACCGACTTGTTGGCGTTCCACCACTTGGTGGACACCCCGCCCAGTTCGTCCTCCAGCGCCGAGACCAGTTGGTCCACGGTGTCGATGTTCAGGCTCGCGAAGTCGACCATCGGTTCTCGCCCCCTCAGTTCTTCATGGCGCCGACGGCCTTGGCCGCCTGGTCGCAGCTGACCATCATGGCCGTGGTCGCGCCGGTCGCGGGAACGACGCCATAGGTCTTGTGCAGCGCCGCCAGGCCCGAGACCTGGGCGCTGCAGCCCTTGATGAACCCGACCGTCTGGTCGCGCGCATACTCGGCCCGCTTGCCGGCCACCGGCGCCGAGGCGGCGCGCACGGCGACCACGGCCAGGGCGCCCTGGATGGTGGCGTAGGTGTCGACCGCGCCGGGGTAGGTGGCCTTGTCCTGGTAGAGACCCATCTCGGCCTGGGCCGCCAGCTTGGCCACGCTTTCGTAGGCGCTGGTGGTCTTCTCATCCAGGGTCGCGTCATAGGGCGGGGCGAACAGCGCGCACGCGCTCAGGAGCAGCGCCAGGCCGACGATGCTCGCGGTGCGGATGCCATGGACGATGTTCATGTCGCGTCTCCCCCAAGGCCAACCATGAGCTGTAACCGCGCCGGGCTCAAGCGGCCTTCGTCACTTGAGATCTCCAGGCCGATAAGTCCGCTCGACGTGGCCGGTCAGCTGGTCGGAATAGAAATAGACCGTCCGCAGATCGCCCTTGGCGTAGCGCGCCGCCTGGTCGGCGAAGTGCCGGGAGGCCGGATCTCCGCTCTCACCGCCGGCCGACACGGCCAGGGCCTTCACCCTGGGTCCGAACTCGACCACGGCCACGAAGCTGTTGCCGCTGGTCCCGTAGTACCGCTTCGTGCCCGGATAGCGCTTGGCCCCGAACGAGGCCAGCGAGCCCCATTGGCCCGAGGCGAACGGCACGGGGATCGACGGCTTCCTGTCGTCGAAGGTCTGGACGATGGCGCCGTCGTTGCGCTGGAAGCGGTTGATCTGGCCCCAGGGCGTGCGCCAGTCGCCGAAGTCGGCCGCCAGGCGGTCCGAAGCCCCGGCCAGGGCCGCCAGCTTCTGGGCCGGGGTCGTGGTCTCCGCCATATACTTGTAGACCGACACGCCCTGGATCTTGGCCGCCGCCGCCGACTTGGCCCACAGGGCCTCGCCCCAGAACACCGCCAGCGAGGTCTCGATCGAGCCCTCCGACCATGTCAGGTCCCAGGTCTTCAGCGCCGCCATCTGGGAGGCGAGCCGCGCCTTGACCGGATCGCCGTCGGGCGTCTCGTCATAGGCCTTCGACAAGGCCGGGATCAGGTCGGCGAAGGCGGTCAGGTAGGGATCGTAGGCGGCCGCGATCAGGGTCGAAGGGGTGAAGTCCTTGCGGGCGCTCAACACTCGCGTCGCGTGGACCCCGCGCGGCGTCTCGCCGACGCTGTCCATGTAGCGCGGGAAGTCGGCCTGTTTCGGGCTGTAGGGACCGGCCGCCGAATAGGGCCAGTTGTTGGTGTTCATCAGCCAGCCGTTGGGCGGATTCTTCAGATGCGGCGCCTCGTCCAGCGCGTGCAGGCCCTTCCAGTCCGTGGCCGGGTCGGCCCCATCGACCGGCTTGGTGTAGTCGAAGCGGTCGTCTCGCTTCGGGATGAATTGCGGGTGCAGATAGGCGACCTCGCCCTTGTCGTCGGCGAACAGGGTGTTGTTGGACGAGTTGGCCTTCAGCTCGGCCACCTTCAGGAAGCCGGCGTAGTCGGTCGCCTTGGTGCGCAGGAACGACTGCTCCAGCGCCTCGACCGGCTTGTACATCATCGCGAAGGCCACCCACTTGCCGTCCGCCGCGCGGACGATGGGGCCGTGGTGGGTGCGGTAGACGGTGAAAGTCTTGCGGGCCAGGGTCCCGTCGGTCGCCCTGTAGGGGACCTCGACGGTCGAGGTCGTCACGGGCCGCTCTTCGGTCCCGTACCTGTAGAACAGCTTGCCGTCCTTGCGGAGAACCGTCTCGGCGAACTCGTCGACCACGTCGACCGTGCTGGAGGTGTGCATCCAGCCGGCATGGGCGTTGAAGCCCTGATAGACGAAGAACTGCCCCCAGGTGGCCGCGCCATAGGCGTTCAGCCCCGCGTCGCTGGTCATCTGCAGCTCTGAGCGGAAGAAGAACGAGGTGTGCGGGTTGATCAGCAGCAGGGCATGGCCGTCCTGGGTGTTGGACGGGGCGATCGCGAAACCGTTGGAGCCGGTCGGCTCGCGGAATTCCACGGCTTGCGCGAACTCGCGAGCCTTCACCTGCGCCGAGGCCTGCAGTTGCGGCTTGCCGTAGAAGGCCTCCAACTCGCCCAGCGAGATCCGCTCGACGTCGCCGCCGATGCTGCCCTCGGTGAAGCTCAGCGCCATCCACGGCTCGAAGCGGGTGATGACCTTCGGCTTGGTCCCGGGGTGGGTCGCCAGATAGAAGTTTAGCCCGTCGGCCCAGGCGTCCATCAGGGCCTTCAGCCAGGCGGGGCTGCTGGCGTAGCGGGCCTGGAGGTCGGCCGGATCGACGAACAGCCTCATCCGCAGGYCCTGCCAGACCGCCTTCTCGCCCTCAGCCTCGGCCGTGCGGCCCAGGGCGGTCAGGTAGTTGGCTTCCACCCGATTGAAGTCGTCCTCGGCCTGGGCGTAGACCATCCCGAACACCGCGTCGGCGTCGCTCTTGCCGTGGACGTGGGCGATGCCCCAGTCATCGCGGACGATCTGGACGCGGGCGGCCGTCGCGCGCTGGCGGGCGAGGTCGGCGGCGGGCGTTGCCGCGATGGCCGGAGCCGAAAGCGCCGCGCAGGCGGCCGACAGCAGAAGCAGATTTCCGATACGCAAAGTACACGCCCTCCCGATCCAGGACGCGGACCGTCGGGCGCCGCCCGCGCCTTGTCCAGACCCGTGCGGGCGCCGGACGCCATCAAGCTTGTCGCGCGCGAAAAGCGGGCGTGGCGGCGGTCAACGGATGTCGGAGAGGTCCTTGGTGGAGCCGAGGGGAATCGAACCCCTGACCTCCTCATTGCGAACGAGGCGCTCTACCATCTGAGCTACGGCCCCAAGGAAGCGCGGAGATACGTTGGGGCGGCGGCGTCGTCAAGCGCCCGGTTGACCCTTCCGGCGGCCTTTGCTTGCCAGGACGGTCGAGGCGCGGCAAGAAGCGGTGCACTCGGACGGGAAGCCCATGGTCGCCATCATCAACTTCGTCTTCTTCATCGCCGGCGCTCTGCTGAGCCTGCTGTGGTGGGCGATCATCATCTCGGCCGTGCTGAGCTGGCTGGTGGCTTTCGACATCATCAACCTGCGCAACCCCTATCTCCGCCAGATCGCCGAATTCCTGGATCGGGTGACCGATCCGGTCCTGCGGCCGTTCCGCCGCATCATTCCGCCGCTGGGCGGCGTCGACATCAGCCCGATCATCGTGCTGCTGATCATCACCGGCGTACGGGCCTATCTGCTGCCGGCTCTGCACGGCGCCCTGGTGGGCTTGGTCAGCGGCGGCAGCTACTACTGAACCCATGTCGTCCAGGATCCGCCTGGCCGTCCGCCTCACCCCGCGCGGCGGGCGCGAGGCGATCGACGGCTGGGCGGTCGACGGCGACGGTCGGCCCTATCTTAAGGTGCGCGTCGCCGCCCCGCCGGTCGAGGGCGCGGCCAACGCCGCGCTGCTGGCCCTGCTGGCCAACACCCTGGGCGTTCCCAAATCATCCCTGTCCATCGCCTCCGGGGCCGGCGCCCGTCTTAAGCTGATCGACCTCGGCGACTGCGACCCGTTGTCGCTGGCGCGGGCCCTGGGCCCGCCGCCGGGAGCCTTGAAGTGATACGTCCAGGCAAGGCGTGATCACAAATCTCACGCCGCCGCCGTCCGCGACCTCAAAATGCCCGTCCTAACCCGCGACAAGGGCAGGTTTGGTCCGTGGTCCAACGAAAGGACCGCGAACGAATCAGGTTCTTTCACCCCCTCTTAGCGACAATGTTCCATGCTATGGGCTCTTCAACGCGCGGCGGGGGCCGCGCGACACGGGGGGCTGTGTGGGCGAGGTACGACATCAGTCGGGAGAGATGAGGGCGGCGCTCGCGCGTCGCGGCAATCTCTATCTGCGTGTCGTCGCCACCGTGATGATCGCTCTGATGCTGCAGGTCTTCATCGGCATGCGCTGGACCTGGGTCTGGGCGGGCGTCTATTCGGCCGCGCAGTTGCTGGAGCTGGTGCTGATCCGAGCGCTGCTGCGGCGGCCCGATCCATCGCCGGCCCGCATCCTGCGGCTGGCCGTGGCGGCCATGCCGGTGGTCACCTCGACGATCTTCGGCTTCCTGGCCCTGCCGCTGTTCGCCTCGCACGAACGGTTCGCCCCGACCCTGGGCGGCCTGTTGCTGGCCGGGGCCCTGCTCAACGTCATCGTCGTCAATTCCAGCCTGAGGTCGGCGACGATCTCGGCCGCGATCCCGCACGTGATCTATCTGCTGATCGTGCCGTTCGTCGCCCGGGCCGCCAATCCGGGCGCGCGCCTGGCCGACGCCCTGTGRCTGGGCGTGGTGCTGCTGATCGTCTCGGTGTTCGTGGCCGCCCGCACCCTGGAGCGGGCGTTACGGGCCGAGGCCGCCGCCAAGGAGGAGGCCGAGCTCCGCCGCCACGAGGCCGAGGAGGCCGTCGCCGCCAAGTCGGCCTTCGTCGCCATGATCAGCCACGAGCTGCGCACGCCGATCAGCGCCATCCTGGCCGGGGCCGCGCGCCTGCACAGCGACGTGCCCGAAGCCTCCTCCAAGCTCCACGCTCAACTGATCGGCGACGCCGGGGCGATGATGCGCACCCTGCTCAACGACCTGCTGGACCTCTCGCGCCTGGACGCCGGACGAATGGCGGTCGAACAGGCCCCGTTCGACCTGCGCCAGGCCATGGCCGACACCTTGCGTCTGTGGCGGCCGGACGCCACCAAGAAGGGTCTTCGCCTGCGGGTCGAGGGCGCGGCGCATCTGCCGCGATGGGTGGCGGGCGATTCCATGCGGCTGCGCCAGGTGCTCAACAACCTGCTGTCCAACGCCATCAAGTTCACCGAGCGCGGCGCCGTCACCGTGCGTCTGTCGGCGCGCGAGGTCGACGACCACCTGGTGTTCGAGGCGATCGTCGCCGACACCGGGCGTGGCCTGACCGAGGCGCAGCTGGCGCGGCTGTTCACGCCGTTCGACCAACTGGCGTCCAACGTGGCGCGTGAGCACGGCGGCTCGGGCCTGGGCCTGGTGATCAGCCGCGAGCTGACCCGGCTGATGGGCGGCGACCTGACGGTGGCCAGCAAGCCCGGCAAGGGCGCGCGCTTCCGTCTCGAGGTGCGGGTCGAGGCCGCCGAGGCGCCGGACGCCCGTGCCGGCGGGGCGATCATCGAGGGCGCGCGGGTGCTGGTGGTCGACGACCACATGGTCAATCGCCGCGCCATCGAGCTGGTCCTGCAGTCGTTCGGCATCCAGCCCACCCTGGCCGAGTCCGGCGAGCGGGCCTTGGAGCTGCTGCATTCCGAGGTGTTCGACGTGATGCTGATGGACGTCTACATGCCCGGCATGGACGGCCGCGACGCCACCCGCCAGTTGCGGGCGGCCGACGGTCCCAATCGCGACATCCCGGTGATCGCGGTCACCGCCTCGGCCACCGCCAAGGACTGGGAGGCCTGCCGCGCGGCCGGCATGAACGCCCACGTCGCCAAGCCGATCGACCCCAGCCAACTGCACGCGGCGCTGAGCGAAGTGCTGCCGGCGGGCGCGGCTTCGAGGGTGGCGGCTTAGTTCACGCGAAGACTTGCCCCCTACGGGCCGCTTCGCGGCCGCCCCATAGGGGGAAGAGCCATGCCGCCGCCGTCGCGGGCGAAGGCTCCGCCCCCTATGGGGGCGGACAGACCGCGGAGCGGTCAGGTGGGGGCAAGTGGGCCGTTTCGCTGAGCAGGATTGATAGCCTCTCCCGCAACGCCCCCTGATCCCTCATCTGACACTCCCACACCGTCTCCACCCGCCAGCCGGCGGCGGTCAGGTCGGCCACGTTCCGCGCATCACGCGCCGTGTTCCGCGCCACCTTGGCCAGCCAGTACTCCCGGTTGGCCTTGGGCACGCGCGAGCCGCGCGCGCAGTCGTGGCCGTGCCAGAAGCAGCCGTGGACGAAGATCGCCAGGCGCCGGCCCGGCATCGCCACGTCAGGCGAGCCGGGCAGGTCCTTGCGGTGCAGGCGGTAGCGCGCGCCCAGCCCGGTCAGCAGGCGGCGCAGCAGCAGCTCGGGCTTGGTGTCCCGGCTCTTGATCCGGGCCATCACGGCCGAGCGCTTGGCGGGGTCGAAGACGTCGCTCATGACGCTCTAACGTCCCCGCCTCTGTGCTGGATCAGAGGCCTTCGAAAAGGGCAGTCGACAGGTAGCGTTCGGCGAAGCTGGGGATGATCGCCACGATCAGCTTGCCGGCATATTCGTCGCGCAGGGCCAGGTCAAAGGCCGCCGTCAGGGCCGCGCCCGAGCTGATGCCGACCGGCAGGCCCTCGGTCGAGGCCGCCTTGCGGGCCATGGCGAAGCTGTCGTCATTCGACACCTGGATGACCTCGTCGATCACCCCGCGGTCGAGAATGCCCGGAACGAAGCCGGCGCCGATGCCCTGGATCTTGTGCGGGCCGGGCGCGCCGCCCGACAGCACGGCCGAGGCCTCGGGCTCGACCGCGACCATCTTCACCGACGGCTTGCGGGCCTTCAGCACCTGGCCGACGCCCGAGATGGTGCCGCCGGTGCCGACGCCCGAGACCACGGCGTCCACGGCGCCGGCCGTGTCGTTCCAGATCTCTTCCGCCGTCGAGACGCGGTGAATCAGCGGGTTGGCGGTGTTTTCGAACTGCTGGGGCATCACCGCGCCGGGGGTGGCGTCGATGATCTCCTGGGCGCGGGCGACGGCGCCGCGCATGCCCTTCTCGGCCGGGGTCAGCTCCAGCTTGGCGCCCAGCAGCAGCAGCATCTTGCGGCGCTCGATCGACATGCTCTCGGGCATGACCAGGGTCAGCTTGTAGCCCTTGGCGGCGGCCACGAAGGCCAGGGCGATGCCGGTGTTGCCGCTGGTCGGCTCGACGATCGTCCCGCCCGGCTTCAGCAGGCCCTTGGCCTCCAGATATTCCACCATCGCCACGCCGATGCGGTCCTTGACCGAGGCCAGCGGATTGAAGAACTCCAGCTTGGCCACGACCGTGCCCTTGGGCTTGAGCTCGGCGGTCAGGTTGGGCAGGCGGACCAGCGGCGTGTCGCCGACCGTGTCCAGGATCGAGTCGAAGATCTTGCCGCGCCCGGCGCGCTTGAACCGCGCGGCGTCGTAGATCGAGGAGGCGTCGTCCATGGGAAGTCTCGCTTGGTGTGATGGGCGGCCGTAAGGGCTTAATCCACCTTAGGCCGTGGGATTTGGCGTGTCAGCGGGTCATTCGGCGGCGAGCGGCGCAGATTTCCTGAGGGTCAGCGGAGTCAGGAGCCGTTCGGCCAGCCAGCGCACGACGGGAGCGGCCACGCCGTCGCCGATCACGTGCAGGCCGGCGGTCGCGCTCTTGGGCAGGCGATAGGCGTCGGGCAGGCCCATCAGCCGCGCGCCCTCGCGGGGACTGAGCAGGCGCGAGCGGACCCGGCCCTTGTCGATGACCAGCAGGGTCTGGCGCGAGGAGCCGCCGCGCGGCGTGCGCAGGCAGCCGGCCAGGCCGTCGAAGCGCACCTCGGCCCGCTGCTGGCCGCCGCGCATCCGGCGGAACACCGCGCCGACCGCGCGCTCGCCGCTCTGGACGCGCGCCTCGACGGCGGCGCGGTGCGACGGCGCCATCAGGTTCAGCAGGGCGGCGGTGGCGTCGTCGGGTCGCCAGGCGACTTGGTCGTCGGGTTCGAGCAAGGCGGGCAGGTCGGTGTTGCGGACCGGCGGCGCGTCCAGGCCCCACCAGGTCCAGGCGGTCTGCAGGTCGGCGGGCAGGCGCGCGTGGGCTTCGCGCACCGCGCGGGTCTGGAACGGACTGGGGCCGACCAGGCCTTCGACCGGCAGGCGGGTGGCGACCACGAACACCCGGGGCCGCGACTGCGGCGTGAAGCGGGCGGCGTCGATCTCCAGAGCGCCGAAGCGGTAGCCTTGGCCAGCCAGGGCCCGGCACAGGGCCGTGAAGTCAGCGCCGCCGTGCGACGTGAGCAGGCCGACCACGTTCTCGACCACGACGGTGTCAGGTCCACGGCCCTCGGCGCTGAGCGCCTCCATCAGGTTCCAGAACCCGAAGAAGGCCGAGGATCGGCCGCCCTGCAGGCCCGCCCGGGCCCCGGCCAGGCTGAAGTCCTGGCAGGGGCTGGACGCCCAGGCCAGATCCGCTCGGCCCGGGAGGTCGGCGGAGGTGATTTTCCAGACGTCGCCTTCGTGGAAGTGACCCTCGCCGTTCTTGAAGCCGGCGTCGGCGTGGTTGTCGCGATAGGTCGCGGCCTTGACCGGGTCGAAGTCGTTGGCGAAGGCGCAGGTCCAGGCCTCGCCCAGGCCCAGGCGCGCCATGCCGCCGCCGGCGAAGAACTCGTAGAAGGAAGGAGAGGCGTTCCGATTCATCGCGAGCGAGTCTAGCGTGAGCCGCCCCGCCGAGGATAGCGCCGCCATGCTTCGTTCCGCCGCCGCTCTTTGCCTGCTCCTGGTTCTCGCGGCCTGCGGGGAAGCGCCGATGGGCGCGTCCGAAGGCGCCTCGACCGCCCCGGCCGACGCCCCGGCCTCGGCCCCGCCTGGACCGGACTTCTCCGGCGATTTTCAGTTGGTGGGGACCGAGCCCTTCTGGGGCGGGCGGATCCAGGCCGACGGCCTGACCCTGTCGCGGGCCGGCCAGCCGGACGTCAGCGCGGCCAACACCGGCGTTCGCGTCGAGGGCGACGTCGGCGCGTGGGGCGTGGGCGGACTGGTGTTCAAGCTGAAGCCCGAGCCGTGCTCGGACGGCATGTCGGACCGGCGATACGACTACCGCGCCGAGGTGACGATCAACGGCGATGTGCTGAAAGGCTGCGCCTCGGCGCCGGCGGACCTGCAGGCCCAGCCCAGGCCCTAGTTGCCGACGTCCATCAGCTCGTAGTGGCCCTGCGCGTCGAGGCTCTGGTGCACGGCGCCGGGGACGGGCAGCAACAGGCCGATCGAGACGGCGGCGACGGTGGCGAGGGCGAAGAGGGCCTTGATGGTGGAGGCCATGACGGTGGGTCCTGGGTGGTCGATTGGCAACAAAGATGGTTGCGGTTCGGCGAGGTTCAAGAGGCCGCACGAAATTCATCGATCACCGTTCGCCGTGCTCGCGGAATCGGACATGAAAAACGCCGCCGGGCGCGAACCCAGCGGCGTCTGTCGATCCGTCGGAGACAGGCGCATGCGCCTGTCTCCAGCCGTTGCTTAGCCTCAGAAGATCTCGAACAGGCCCGCCGCGCCCATGCCGCCGCCGATGCACATGGTCACCACGCCCAGCTTGGCCTTGCGGCGCTTGCCTTCCAGCAGCAGGTGGCCGGCGCAGCGGGCGCCGGTCATGCCGAACGGGTGGCCGATGGCGATCGAGCCGCCGTTGACGTTGTACTTCTCCGGGTCGATGCCCAGGCGGTCGCGGCTGTAGAGGCACTGCGACGCGAAGGCCTCGTTCAGCTCCCACAGGTCGATGTCATCGACCTTCAGGCCGTGGCGCTCCAGCAGGCGCGGCACGGCGAACACGGGGCCGATGCCCATCTCGTCGGGCTCGCAGCCGGCGATAGCGAAGCCCTTGAACAGGCCCAGCGGCTCGAGGTTGCGGCGGGCGGCCTCCTTGGCGTCCATGATCACCACGGCGGCGGCGCCGTCCGACAGCTGGCTGGCGTTGCCGGCGGTGACGAAGTTGCCCGGACCCTTGACCGGCTCCAGCTTGGCCAGGCCCTCGAGGGTGGTCTCCGGACGATTGCACTCGTCCTTGGTGACCACGTAGTCGACCAGGCTCTCTTCCTTGGTCTCCTTGTTGACCACCTTCATCTTGGTGTTCATCGGCACGATCTCGTTGTCGAACAGGCCGGCGGCCTGAGCGGCGGCGATCCGCTGCTGGCTGCGCAGCGAGTACTCGTCCTGATATTCGCGGCTGATGTTGTAGCGCTTGGCCACGATGTCGGCGGTGTCGATCATCGCCATCCACAGGGCCGGCTTCTCGCGCATCAGCTTGTCTTCGGTGATGTGGAAGCGGTTCATGTGGCCGCCGCCCTGGACCAGCGAGATCGACTCCACGCCGCCCCCGATGGCGACCGGGGCGCCGTCGTTGCGGATGTAGTTGGCGGCGGTGGCGATGGCCTGCAGGCCCGAGGAGCAGAAGCGGTTGACGGTCTGGCCCGAGGTGGTGACGGGCAGGCCGGCCCAGATGGCGGCGTTGCGGGCGACGTTCATGCCGGTGGCGCCTTCGGGACCGCCGCAACCCAGGACGACATCTTCCACTTCCGGGCCTTCCAGGCCCGCTCGGCTGACGGCGTGCTGGATGGCGTGGCCGGCCATGGCCGCGCCGTGAGTGTTGTTGAATCCGCCGCGGTTGGACTTGGCCAGGCCGGTCCGAGCGTAAGAGACGATGACCGCTTCGCGCATGGGCGCACTCCCCTTTAAACGTTAGTTTGAATTGGCGGCCACCCTAGACCGGGATTTCCGTCCGCGAAAGGTCACGCGAACGTAAAGCGGATCGCACCCGTGCGGCCTTAGAACGGGTCAGGAAAAGCCCTAGAGCTTGACCATTACGCAGCGTCACGCTGAAGCAGACTCGGCATATTGTTGCCCGTAATCCACTCGTCTTGGGAAAGATCGTTGCGCCGACCTCGCGGTCTGGTTTGGCGTTGACTTTCTACCGCTCCGGCAAGAACGCTCAGGTTGTGGCCCATAACTATAATCTAATGGCCACTAGAAAAATAAGCGGGAGGAATTCATGCACCCTGTCATCCATCGTCGGCACATGCTGCTGGCCGCGACCTCGCTGGCGGTCTCGATCGCCCTGCCTTCAGTCATTTGGCCGTCGCTCGCTGTCGCCCAGCAGTCGAACACCGTCGAGGAGTTGATCGTCACCGCCACCAAGCGCGACGCGACCATCCTGGACGTGCCGTTCTCGATCAACGCCCAGACCCAAGCCGACATCCAGAAGTCCGGCGCGGTGACCCTCGAGGACCTGTCGCGCAACGTCGCCGGTCTGACGATCCAGAATCTGGGTCCGGGACAGAGTCAGGTCGCCGTGCGGGGCGTCTCGGCCGGCCAGGTGGTCCGCGACCAGCCGGGCGTGAAGGAGCAGGTCGGGGTCTATCTCGACGAGTCGGTGATCTCGCTGTCGCTGTTCACCCCCGACGTCGACCTGTTCGACCTGAACCGGGTCGAGACCCTGCGTGGCCCGCAAGGCACGCTGTTCGGCTCCGGCTCGGTCGGCGGCACCATCCGCTACATCACCAACCAGCCCAAGCTGGGCGCCCATGAAGGCGTGGTCGAGGCCAACGTCAACGTCCTGCAGGGCGGCGACGTCGGCGGCTACATCAAGGGCGCGGTCAATCTGCCGCTGTCGGACAAGGCCGCTCTGCGGGTGGTCGGTTACGACACGCAATATGCCGGCTTCGTCGACGCCCTGGGCGAGGGCGGAACGCGCAAGAACAACGTCAACGACGGCTATCGTCGCGGCGGCCGCGTGGCGCTGCTGTTCCAGCCGACCGAGACCATCAGCATCACCCCGCGCCTGGTCTACCAGGAGATCCACGCCGGCGGGTTCAATCGCCAGGAGGTGTTCAACCTGTTCGCCAACCCGTTCACCACCACGCGCCCGGCCATCACGATGGGCAAGCGCGAGCAGTACCTGCTGCTGGACGAGAGCTTCGGCGACAAGACCTTCCTGGGCGACCTGACCGCCTCGTTCGGCTTCGGCGGCGTCGAGCTGACCTCGGTCACCAGCTATATCGACCGCAAGATCGACGTGAACCGCGACGCCAGCGCCCTGACCGGCAGTGTCTCGGTGGACCTGGGCTTCCCGGCGGCGGCGGTCACCCTGCCGTCCAAGCTGGTCGACACCACCGACCTGGAGCAGTTCACCCAGGAAGTGCGGCTGAGTTCGGACAACGACAGCGCGTTCCAGTGGCTGGTCGGCGCGTTCTATTCGAAGGTCGACCGGGTCTATAACCAGCGGCTGCCGACACCGGGCTACGACGCCTATACCGACGCCGCCCTGGGGGCGGGCACCTCGGCGGCCGTGGCCAACGGCTTCGGGGCCAATTCTCCCTATAACGCCTCGCTGCCTTACGACATCAAGCAGAAGGCGGTGTTCGGCGAGGCCAGCTACGAGATCAACAAGCTGACCATCACGGCCGGCGGCCGTTACTACGACTTCGAGGAAGAGCGCCGGTTCACCTCGGGCGGCCTGTTCGCCAACGGCGACGACCAGACCGACAAGACTTCGTCCGACGGTTTCACCCCCCGCCTGCTGGTGAGCTACAAGGCCAATCCCGACCTGACCTTCAACGCCCAGGCCTCCAAGGGCTTCCGGCTGGGCGGGGTCAACGACCCGCTGAACCTGCCGCTGTGCTCGCCGCAGGACGAAGCCATCTTCGGCGGCTACCAGAGCTATGACGACGAGACGCTGTGGAACTACGAGACCGGGATCAAGTCGCGGTTCGGCCGCGTCAGCTTCAACGGGGCGGCGTTCTACACCGACATCAAGAACCTGCAGACCACCCTGGACGCCGGCTCGTGCTCGTCGCGCGTGGTGTTCAACGTGCCCAAGGCCCACACCATGGGTCTCGAGGGCGAACTGACGGCTCGCCTGGCCGACGGCTTCGACATCGGCGTCTCGGGCAGCGTGCTGCAGGCCGAGTTCGACACCACCGTCAAGGACGGCACGGGGGCGATCATCGGCGGCATCCGCGAAGGCAACCGCCTGCCCTCGGTGCCCAAGTTCCAGATCTCGCTCAACGCCACCTACACCCGGACCCTGACGGCGACCATGGACGGCTACATCACCGCCTCGTTCCAGCACGTGGGCAGCCGCTACACCCAGGCCAGCGACCAAGAGGACGATCCGCGTTCGTTCGTCTCGGGCCTGCCGTTCGGCGGGGCCTCGGGCGCCAACGCCACGGTCGTGGACCTGAAGCTGCCCGACTATGACCTGATCAACCTCAGCGCCGGGCTGCAGATGGACAACGGCCTGGACCTCATCGCCTACGTCAACAACATCACCGACGAGAACACCCTGCTGTCGTTCGACCGCGAGCGCGGCGGCCGGGCCCGGCTGGGCTACACGATCGGCCAGCCTCGCACCGCGGGGGTGACGATCCGCAAGTCGTTCTAGGCGGCAGCCGGGGACACGCCCTGGCGGTAGGCCAAGTCGCCGGCGGCGGCGCTGTGCAGGATCTCCAGCGTCGTCTCGCCGCCGGCCGCGAAGCTTCGGGCGCCCCGGGCGTTGACGGCGGTCACGTGGCCGGCGCCCTGCTCGCGCCCGCCGTTCGGCGGAAAAAAGGTGGCGGGATTGGCCTGGGTCGCGATCTCGCCCAGAGGTCCGGCGTCGCCGTTCACATAGGCCTGGGCGACCCGGCGGCGCTGGTCGAGGAAGGCGGTGAAGTCGTCCTGGTCGCTCATGAAGGTCTCCTGAGTTGTCGCGCTCAACAACGTCCGAGATCGGCAAAGCGAACCGTCTCCCTCCAGGAGAGGCTCTTTACTTCGGCAGCACCGTCAGGCCGTCGGGCAGTTCGTTGACGTCGCCGGGGCGGGGCGGGACGTGTGCGGACAGGATGGCGCCGGCGCGGGCGATGGCGGCCACGAAGCCGTCGGCGATCCTGCCGCTCTTCAGGCCGGCCACCATGTCGGACACCACCTCGTTCCAGACCGCCTTGGGTGCGGCGGCGTGGATGCCCTCGTCGGCGATCACCTCGACGCGGTGCTCGGCCAGGGCGGCGAAGATCAGCACGCCGGTGCGGCCGCTGGTCAGGTGCATGCCCTGGGCCAGGAAATGGGTCGTGGCCGCCCGCTTGACCCGCGCGGCCTTCAACGGACCCGGCGTGACCAGGCGCCGGATCGGCGGGATCGAGACCACCAGGGCGGTGACGATGAACACCAGGGCCTGCAAGGTGATGTAGTTGGAGATCGCCGTGCGAACCGCCAGGTCGGCCACGGCGCCGTGGGCGGCCTGCCACTCGGCCAGCGGCCAGCCCGGGAAGGGCTGTTCCAGGCGCAGGCCCAGGAACAGGGCGATCGGCGGCAGCTGCAAGGCGGCCGCCGCGCCCCAGGCCAGGGCGTCCTCACGGTCGCCGCCGACCTCGGGGGCCAGCACGCAGTGAATCTCGCCGGCGGTGGTCTTCTCGGCCTGGGCCACGGCCTGGGCGATGCGGTTCTGGTCGGCTTGCGACAGCGTCTTCATGTCCGATCCCCCTACCAGCTGCCCGAAGAGCCGCCGCCGCCGAACGAGCCGCCGCCGCCGGAGAAGCCTCCCCCGCCGCCGCCGCTTCCGCCGCCGCCCCAGCCTCCGCCTCCGCCGCGGCCGCCGCTCAGCATGCCGTTCAGGATGATCCAGGGCAGGGCCGAGCCCAGCCCGCCGCCGCCCCGCCGGCCGCGACGGCCGAAGATCTGGCTGAGCACGATGATGACGATGAACAGGATCAGTAGGGCCAGGATCGGCGAAGGGCCGGAGTCGTGCTCGGCCTGCTCAGAGGCGGTGAACGCCTCCGCCGCCTTGGCCTTGGCCTCCTCGTCGGGCAGGGCCAGCTGCTGGATGATCGCGTCGGTCCCGGCCGTGACGCCGCCCTCCAGGTCGCCGGCCTTGAACTTGGGCAGGACGGCGGTCTGGATGATCACGCTGGACAGCGCGTCGGTCAGGATCGGCTCCAGGCCGTAGCCGACCTCGATGCGCACCTTGCGTTCGGTCGGGGCGACGATCAGGAGGGCGCCGGTGTTGGTCCCCTTCTGGCCGATGCCCCACGTGCGGCCCAGCTGGTAGCCGTAGTCCTCGATCTCATGATCTTGCAGGCTGGGAATGGTGGCCACCACCAGCTGGCGGCCGGTGGTCTTTTCCAGGTTCTCCAGCTTGGTCGTCAGCTCGGCCTCGACCTGCGGCGACAGGATGTTGGCGTTGTCCACCACCCGTCCGGTCAGGGCCGGGAAGGTGGGGCTGGCGGCCAGCGCGGGGGTCACGAACGCCAGCACCAGGGCCATCAATAGTCCGCTCATCCCGACGAACGTCGGGATCCAAGCCGATCGTCGGGATGAGCGGATGCAGAACACGCTAGTTCGCCGGGCCGGGCTGGGTGTTGGCCGCGGGGGCCGGTGGGGCGCTGAAGTCGATGCTGGGCGCCGACTGGGCGTTGGCCGTGGCTTGGAACAGCTGGGCCGGCTTCTGGCTGCCGTACAGGGTCTTGGCCCAGATCACGCTCGGGAAGGTCCGCAGGGTCGTGTTGTAGATCTGGGCGGTGTTGTTGTAGTCGCGCCGGGCGATCGAGATGCGGTTCTCGGTGCCTTCCAGCTGGCTCTGCAGGGCTAGGAAGTTCTGGTTCGACTTCAGGTCCGGATAGCTTTCCTGGATCATCATCAGCCGGCCCAGCACGCCTGACAGCTTGTCCTGGGCGGCGGAATATTCAGCGAATTTGGCCGGGTCGGTGATGGTCGAGGCGTCGACCTTGACCTGGGTGGCGCTGGCGCGGGCCTGGGTGACCTCGACCAGGACGCCCTTCTCCTGGGCCGCGTAGCCCTTCACCGTCGCCACCAGGTTGGGGATCAGGTCGGCGCGGCGCTGATACTGGTTCTGCACCTCGGCCCAGGCGGTCTTGGTCGCCTCGTCCTGAGTGGGGATGGTGTTGATCCCGCAGCCGGCCAGCAGGATCGCGGCGGCAATGACGGGGGCGAGACGGGTGAGGGTTCTGAGCATCCGCATGAAGTCCCTTCGGGCCTGATTGGATCCGGGGCGTAACGCCGTATGTCGTTCTTGGTGGTCGTCCGACGCACACTAAGGGCGAGCTTCGCGTCGATGCAAACGCGATGACGACCTGCGCGTGCATTCTCTCGCAATACGCGCATTTGTCATCCCGGAAACGGTAAAGGCGTGGTCGCGCCTCTAGAGATCGGCGAACGCCGCCTTGCGCGGGCCCATGTAGCCGAACAGCCAGGCGGCCACCTTGCGCATCTGGATCTCCTCGCTGCCCTCGGTGATCCGGTAGCGGCGGTGGTGGCGATAGATGTGCTCGAACGGCTTGTGGCGCGAATAGCCCAGACCGCCGTGGATCTGCATGGCCCGGTCGGCGGCCTCGCAGACCAGGCGGTTGGACCAGTAGTTGCACATCGAGACCTTGTCGGAGAGCCGCTTCTCGACCTCCGGCTTGGTCATCTGGTCCATCTCCCAGGCGGTCTTGCGGATCAGCAGGCGCAGCATCTCGGCCTGGGTCGACAGCTCGACGATCGGGAACTGGATGGCCTGGTTCTCGGCCAGGGCCTTGCCGAACGGCTTGCGCGTGCGCGCGTACTTGATGCTCTCTTCTATGCAGAAGGTCGCGGCCCCCAGGCTGGAGGCCGCCTGGCGGATCCGGTTCTCGTGCACGAAGTGCTGGGCCAGGGCCAAGCCGCCGTCCTCGGGGCCGAACATCGCCTCGTCCGGAACCCACACCCGCGTGAAGCTGACCCGGGGATGGTCGGTCGGCATGTTGAAGGTCCAGAGATACTCCTC
>NZ_JBFTZS010000025.1:0-19633 GCF_056406675.1 Caulobacter sp. P1_B12_2
CGCCCAGCACCCGGTCGCGCGACACCCAGATCGGGAAGTCCTGGGCCAGCATCAGCGGCTCGTCGCCGACGTCGCGGGCCGTGTGACGCGCCACGTCGACCCGCACGGGGCCCTTCAGCTTGCCGCCATAGCCGCGCGACAGGCCATGCGCCCGGCGTCCGCGCTGGGTCAGGGTCAGCAGCAGCTCGCGGACGATCGGGGTCTTGCCCACCCCGCCGACCGTGAAGTTGCCGACGCAGATCACCGCGCAGTCGGCGCCGCGCGGCGTGGTACGGGCGATGCGCCGGGCGGTCTGGGCGGCCCAGATCCAAGACAGCGGGGTCAGCAGGGCGCGGGTCAGGGGGCTGGGCGCGCCCTCGCGGCGATACCACCAGCGCGGGGTGGACAGCTTCATGCCGCGGCCTCCGCGTCCAGCAGGGCGAGGATGCGGTCCAGGCCCGCCCGGGCCTCGGCGTCGCGCCGGGCCACGAAGGCCTGGGCGCGGGCCGCCTGCARCTTCAGGATCTCAGGCCCGGCCAGCAGGTCGGCCAAGCGCGCCCCCAGCACCGAGGCGTCGGCGAAGGCCACGCCGTCGGCGTCGCGCAGCTCGGCATAGGCGGTCAGCCAGTTCTCGACATGCGGACCCGAGACGATCGGGCAGTCCACGCGCGCCGGCTCCAGCGGATTGTGGCCGCCGATGCCGACCACCAGGCTGCCGGCCACCAGGGCCAGGTCGGCCAGCCGGTACCAGAGACCCAGCTCGCCCAGGGTGTCGGCGACGATGACCTCGGCCGAGTCGTCGGGCTCGCGGCTGCGCAGGCAGACCGTGGCGCCGGTGGCCAGGGCCAGGTCGGCGACGGCCGGGCCGCGCTCGGGATGGCGGGGAACGATCACCAGGTGAGGACGGTCGGGCAGGGCGCGCCAGGCCTCCAGCACGATCTCGTCCTCGCCCGGATGGGTGCTGGCGGCCAGCAGCACCGGCCGGTCGCTGAGCCGCACGCGCAGGCTGGCCAGGGCCGCCGCATCGACCGGCAGCGGGTCGGCGCCGAACTTCAGGTCGGCCTCGCCGGCAACGGTCCCGCCCAGGCCGGCCAGCCGGTCGGCGGCGCGACCGTCCTGGGCCAGGATCAGGTCGAAGCCGCTGAACAACTCGTAGGCCGCGAACGGCCGGGCCTGCCAGCCGGCATGGCTCTTGTCCGACAGCTTGGCCGACACCAGGGCCAGCTTCACGCCGCGCGCCTTGGCGGTCAGCAGCAGGTTGGGCCACAGCTCGCTCTCGACGAACACCGCCAGGTCCGGTCGCCAGTGGTCGAGGAACCGCTTGGCGCCGCCCGGCGTGTCGACCGGCAGATATTGGTGGATCGCCCCGGCGGGCAGGCGGCGGGCCAGGAGCTCGGCCGAGGTGACGGTGCCCGAGCTCACCAATACGAAAACGTCGGGCCGTTCGGCCCGGAGGCGCTCGACCAGGGGCAGGATCGACAGGCTCTCGCCGACGCTGGCCCCGTGCAGCCAGACCAGCCGGCCGCCGGGGCGCTGCATGGTCGGTCGGGCCAGACGCTCGTGCAACCGTGCGCGGTCCTCCTTGCCGGCCTTGGCGCGACGACTCAGCAGCAGGGGCGCGAACGGCTCCAGCGCGGTGGTGGCCGCGCGATACAGAGCCAGGGACAGGGGAAGGCTCACACCGCGTCCGCGCCGGCCAGGTGGCAGGTGGCCACCCCGCCCGACTCGACCTGGATGGTGACGTGGCCGATCTTGAACCGCCGGGCCATCTCGCCGCAGATGTCGTGCAGGAACTGGTCGTTGTCGGGGTTCACGGGGCGCACCAGGTGGGCGGTCATGGCCGTCTCGGTGGTGCTCATCGCCCAGATGTGCAGGTCATGCACCTCGCTGACGCCAGGACGCTCGGCCAGCCAGGCCTTGACCGCCTTCACGTCGATGCCGCGCGGCGCGGCGTCCAGGGCCAGGTCCAGGCTGTCGCGCAGCAGGCTCCAGGTGCCCAGCACGATGACCAGCACGATGCCCAGGCTGACCACCGGGTCCAGCCACAGCCAGCCGGTGAACCACATGGCGGCGGCGGCCACGACGACCCCGGCCGAGATGGCGGCGTCGGCGGCCATGTGCAGGAAGGCCCCGCGGATGTTCAGGTCGTCCTTGGAGCCCTTCATGAACATCAGGGCCGTGGCGGTGTTGATGACGATGCCGATGCCCGCGACGATCATCACCGGCCCGGCCTGGATCGGCTGGGGATCGGCGAAGCGGCGCACGGCCTCCCAGGCGATGGCCCCGACGGCGACCAGCAGYACCACCGCATTGGTCAGCGAGGCCAGGATCGTGCCYTTCCGCAGGCCGTAGGTATGGCGACCGGTCGGCGCCCGCTTGGCCAGGATCACCGCGCCCCAGGCCATGAACAGGCCCAGCACGTCCGAAAGATTGTGGCCGGCGTCGGCCAGCAGGGCCAGCGAATGGGTCATCAGGCCGGCGACGGTCTCGGCCGCGACGAAGCCGATGTTCAGGGTCGCGCCGATCGCGAAGGCCCGGCCGAAGTCCTTGGGCGCGTGGCTGTGGCCGCCCGGGCCGTGGTGGTGATGGCCGTGGTCGTGGCTATGATCGTGCGCGTCACCATGGTCATGATCGTGGCCATGGCCGTCGTGATCATGGTCGGGCTTGTGGTCGTGATCGTGCGGCATGGGGTCTTCTCCCACCAAGGACGGGACGGATCAACGTCCCAGCCTTCTGGAGCGGCGCTTTCGTCGCGGAAGCGCGGTAAAGGTGGGCGTAGTCCTCGCGATGGGAGAACGCGCGACATGATCCGACTTCACGACCGCCCCGTGGCTTGGGCGGCTTTGCTCACCGCCTGTGTCCTGTCGGCCTGCTCCGAGCCAGGCGCTTCGGACCCCGCGCCCGCGCCGGCTTCCGCTCCGACCGAGGTCAGGACGCCGGCGGCGTCGCCGCCGATCCCCGCGCCGGTCGCCGCCGAGCCCAGCGCGGCGCCGGAAAGCCCGACCGTCGGCGGTGACGGCTCGGCGATCCAGCTTTCGTCCCTGGCCACCGCCGACCTGCAGGCCGCGTCGTTGCGGGGCGAGCTGGCGTGCAGCTTCGCCATCGGGGACGCCGCGCCGCTGCTGTTCGCCCAGGGGGACGTCGCGTCGAAGGAGGCCGCCCAGGGCGTGGTCAAGGTCGGGGACTATGTCGAGCAGGTGGCCGCCCCGGGCGGTTTCGACGGCATGCTGAAGGGCGCGGCCTTCACCGGCGCCGGCAAGACGATCCGCATCACGCTCACCGGGCCGGCCATCGGCGGCGGCGAGTCTCCGCCCCGTCCCGCGACCCTGACCTACGATCGCGCCGACGGGGCCAGCCGGACCATCGCCGGCCGCTGGACGTGCGGTCCCTAGACCGGCGTCGCTTCGCCCACGATCACCTCGGCCCGCCGGCTCACCGCCGACAGCCGCGCGGCCCAGGTCTCGACCAGGACGTCGGGGTCGTCGTCGCGGCCCATGACCACCGGGCCGTCCCAGACCATGGCCGCCTTGGCGAAGGGCAGGGGAATGATGGTGCGGTCCCAGGTGTTGAGGCGAATGCAGGGCTCCATGGCCACGCCGACGAACAGCACGGGCGCGCCGGTCATCCGGGCCAGGGCCAGGGCGCCCTTCTGCATCTCCTCGACCGGGCCGCGCGGGCCGTCCGGGGTGATGGCCATGGCCCCGCCGTCGCGCACCCACTTGACCATGTCGCGGAAAGCCTGCTCGCCGCCCTTGTTTTTCGCGGTGTCGGTCTTCTTGACCGAGGAGCCGCGGATCGAGGGCAGGCCCAGCTTGCTGATCGTGCGGGCGATGAATTCGCCGTCGCGCGACTGCGAGACCAGCACGCGGATCTCCGGCTTGTCGGGTCCCTGCGGCCAGGTCGTCGGGCCCACCGGCACGCGCGAATGCCACAGGGCCAGGATGGCGCCGCTCTTGTCCCGAAGGCTCTGCGCCCACACCGCCTGGGCGTGCTCCTGGCCTTCGCGGGTCCAGCGCAGGGTGGCGTAGACCAGCCGCAGATAGCCGGCCATCAGGTTGGTCAGCAGGATCATCACCCAGGGCGAACGCAGAGGCCTCAAGCGCCGATCTCCGGGGATGTCTCCGAAGGGGTCTCCGGCAGTTGGTCCAGATCCTGGGCCTTGGCCAGGCGGGCGTAGAGTCCCTTGTGGCGCACCAGGGAGGCGTGGGTTCCGGTCTCGACCACCCGGCCCTTGTCGATCACATAGATGCGGTCGGCGTCCTTCACGGTCGACAGGCGGTGGGCGATCACGATGGTGGTGCGGCCGGCCATCAGCCGCTCCAGCGCCGCCTGGACCTGGGCCTCGCTCTCGGTGTCCAGGGCGCTGGTGGCCTCGTCCAGCAGCAGGATGGGAGCGTCCTTGAGGAAGGCGCGGGCGATGGCGATGCGCTGGCGCTGGCCGCCCGACAGGCGCGCGCCGGCCTCGCCGACCAGGGTGTCGTAGCCGAGTGGGAAGGACGAGATGAACTCATGCGCCGCCGCCTGGCGGGCCGCGGCCTCGACCTCGTCCTCGGCGGCGCTGGGCCGCGCATAGGCGATGTTGGCGCGAATGGTGTCGTCGAACAGGAACGGCTCCTGGGTGACCAGGGCGATGCGGTCACGCAGGCTGGCGACGGTCACCGCGCGCACGTCGTGGCCGTCGATGGTCACCGCCCCGCCGGTCACGTCGTAGAAGCGCGGGATCAGGTTCAGCAGCGAGCTCTTGCCGCCGCCCGACGGGCCGACCAGGGCGACGGTCTCGCCGCGCTTGGCGTGGATCGAGACCTCGTGCAGGGCCGGGGCGTTGTCGCCATAGGCGAAGCTGACCTGGTCGAAGGCGATCGTCGCCTCGCCGGCCGGCAGGACCTTGGCGTCGGCGGGGTCCACGATCGCCGGCTCGACGTCCAACTGCTCGAACAGCCGGCGGGCGGCGGTGAAGCCCTCGCTGAACACCGTCTGCAGGTTGGCGACCTGGCGCAGCGACTGCAGGGCCGCGCCCAGGGCGACCACGAAGCCGGTGAACATGCCCGCGGTCATGCCGCCCGTGCTGGCTCGCCAGCCGGCATAGACGATGACCAGGGCGATGATCACGGTTCCGAAGGTCTCGGTGGCCGGCGCGGCCATGGCCTTGGCGTTGGAGCCCTTGATCAGGTGGCGCTGGCGGCGATCGACCACGGCGGCCACGCGGCCTTCCTCATAAGCCTCGCGGTTCTCCATCTTGACGATCTTTACGCCGTCGAGGCTTTCCATGATCGCGGTCGAGAGGTTCGAGGTTTCGCCCATCGCGCCCTTGGCGGCCTTGACGGTCTTCCGGGAGAACCGCCGCATGGCCAGGCTGGCGACGGGGCCGACCACCAGCACCCCGGTCGCCAGGATCGGGTCGAGGTTGAACATCACGACCAGTTGCGCGATCACGGTCAGGAATTCGCGGGTGTAGTTGACCACGCCGCTGGTCGCCGCCTCGCGGACCAGGGTGGCGTCGTAGAGCACCGACGAGACGTAGGAGCCCGAATGGGCGCCGCGCAGCCTGGCCAGGTCCGAGCGCACCAGCTTGCCGAACAGGCGCACCTGGATGTCCCCGACGACGCCGTTGCCGATCCGGTTGATGGCGGTGGCCTGGACGACCTGAAACAGGCCGCGAACCAGCGCTATGGCGACGATCAGCGACGGAATCCACACCAGGGCCCCAGGCTTGGGATGGGTGATCAGGTCGTCGACGGCCATCTGGAGGATGTAGGCCAGCGCCCCCGTCAGGGCGGCCACGACCGTGGCGCCCAGCAGGGCCGCCGTCAGGCCCTTCCAGCGGGGCTTCAGATAGTCGCGCCAGATCCGCGCGGCGAGGGCGCGGTTGGTGGCTTGCGGCGCGGCGGGATCGGTCATGGGCGCAGGGGTCGGATTTCGGGATGGCGCTGTCAAGCTGGACCATGGGTTGTCATTACGGCGGGGGTGCGGCGCTGTGGCTTTTGCATTACAGGGCTGTGGCGCCTATCTAGCCCGCATTCACCAAGGACAGCCGGTTTGCCCAGCTACGACACCACCACCCGCTGGGGGCGCTTTCGCACCTATCTCTCCTATCTGTGGAACGATCACGCCTATCTGCGCCTGGGCTTCAAGAACGACCACTGGATCAGCCCCGAGCTGGTCCGGACCAACCAGCCGTGGCCGCACCAGCTGGCCGAGTGGAAGAAGAAGGGCGTCAAGACCGTCATCAACCTGCGCGGCGGGTTCGACGGCAGCTTCTACGCGCTGGAGAAATACGCCTGCGAGAAGGTGGGCCTGAAGATGGTCGACTTCGTGATCACCTCGCGCGAGGTGCCGATCAAGGAGCGGGTGCTGGGCGCCCGCGACCTGTTCGAGAGCATCGAATATCCGGCCCTGATGCACTGCAAGTCCGGCGCGGACCGGGCCGGCATCATGAGCGTGCTCTACGCCCACTACCGCCTGGGCCTGCCGATSGAGGAGGCCCTGGAGCAGCTGTCGTTCAAGTACCTGCACATCAAGCAGGGCAAGACCGGCGTGCTGGACTACACCTTCGAGCGCTACCTGAAGGACGCCGCCCCCAAGGGTCTGACCTTCACCCAGTGGGTGGAGAGCGCCGACTACGACCCGGTGAAGATCAAGGCCGACTTCCGGGCCGGGATGATCGGCGGGATCGTGACGGAAGGGTTGTTGCGGCGGGAGTAGGAAAGCTCCCTTCCCCCTTGATGGGGGAAGGGTTGGGGATGGGGGTGATGCAGCGGATCAGCCGGCAAGCGCCCCGTCACCCCCACCCAACCCTCCCCCATCAAGGGGGAGGGCTTCAGCCTTCCAGGCTCGGATCCAGCAGCTTGTGCGCGTGGATGATGAAGTACCGCGCATGGGCGTTGTCGACGGTGGCCTGGGCCTTGGCCTTCCAGGCCTTGTGGGCGTCGGCGTAGCTGGCGTAGGCGCCGACGAACTCGACCTGGCTCAGGTCGCGGAACTCGATGTCGGAAACGTTCTTCAGTTCACCGCCGATCACGAGGTGAAGAAGCTGCTTGTCGCTCATGGCGTGGAATTTCCTGCGCGGAAGTTATCGTTGTGGCAGGTCGATATGCCCGACGCGTGACAGGATCAACGGGTGAAGCGCCTGATTGGCGCAAACCACGCTCGGAAGCAGCGGATTTGATCGATTGTAGGTGAAGCTGCGGCCCTTGTGGTCCGTCAGGACGGCGCCGGCCTCGGCGCAGATCAGGTCGGCGGCGGCCAGGTCCCACTCGTTCTTCGGCGACAGGGCGACCGCCGCGTCGAAGGCCCCGCCGGCCACCAGGCACAGGCGGTAGGCGATGGAGTTGCGGCTCTCCACCCGCATCGGTGGCCAAGGGTTCACCCAGGCCGGATGGACGAACATCTTGGCGTCGCCCAGCATGGCGGCGTCCTCCAGGTCCTCGGTGTCGCTGGGACTGATCGCCACGCCGTTCAGGCTGGCGCCGCCGCCCAGGGTGGCGACGTAGGTCTCGTTCAGGGCCGGGGCGTGGACCACGCCGGCCACCGGGCGGCCGTTCTCGACCACGGCGATCGACACCGCGAACCAGGGCTTGCCCTTCATGAAGGCCACGGTGCCGTCGATCGGATCGACCACGAACTGGCGCGGGGTGGCCAGGCGCGCGGGATCGTCGGCCGTCTCCTCCGACAGCCAACCATAGTTGGGCCGGGCGGCGCCCAGGCGTTCTTTCAGCAGGGTGTCGACGGCCAGGTCGGCGTCGGTGACCGGCGAGCCGCCGTCCTTGGACCAGACCTTCAAGCCAGCCTCGCGGGCCGAGAGCGCCAGGGCTCCGGCTTCGCGCGCGGCCTCGAGGATCAGGTCCAGGTCGTTCATTTTCCGGCGATCGCCAGGCCGTCGACCAGCAGGGACGGGCTGTTGCTGGCCCCGCGCAGCTCCAGGTCGGAACCGACGACCAAGCGGGCGTAGATGTCGATCAGGTTGCCGGCCACGGTGATCTCGGTGACCGGACCGGTCGAGACGCCGTTCTCGAACCAGAAGCCCGAGCAGCCCACCGACCAGTCGCCGGTGTTGCCGTTCAGCGAGGGACCGAACATCGAGGTCACCAGCAGGCCGGTTCCAGCGTCGGCCATCAGTCCGGCCAGGTCCCGGTCGCCCGGCTGCAGGGTCAGGTTATGGGTCGAGACGCCGGACGGACCGGCCAGGCCGCGCGAGGCGTGGCCCGTGCTTTCCAGGCCCAGCTGCTTGGCCGAACTGATGTTCATCAGCCAGGTGGTCAGCACGCCGTCGTCGATCAGGGCGCGGGCCTCGCAGGCCACGCCCTCGTCGTCGAACGGGGCCGAGCCCAGGCCGCGCACCCGGAACGGATCGTCCAGCAGGTTCACGCCCTTGGCGAAGATCTGCTGGCCCAGCTTGTCCTTCAGGAACGAGGTGCCGCGGGCGATCGACGGGCCCGAGATCGCGCCGATCAGCGGGCTGAGCAGCGAGATGGCCAGGCGGTTCTCGAAGATCACCGGGGCGGTGGTCGAGTCCAGCTTGCGCGGGTTCAGCTTGGCGACCGCGGACTCGCCGGCCTTGGCGCCGATGCTTTGCGGCGTGGGCAGATCGGCGGCGTGGCGGGTCGAGCGGCCTTCACCGCCGCGCTCCATGCCCGCGCCCTCGCCGGCGATGGCCGAGGCCGAGACGCCGAAGCCGCTGGCTTGATGCAAGCCAGAGAAGCCCTCGCTCGTAACGAGCCGCCAGGTCGAGGCGCTCCACGACGACGAGCCGCCGTCGGAATTGGTCACGCCCGCGACGGCGCGGGCGGCGGCCTCGGCCTCGCGGGCCTGGGCCTCCAGGGTCTCGGCCGAGGGCTCGGTCGGGTCGTAGAGGTCCAGATCGCGGAAGGGACCGCGCGCCAGGCGCTCGGCGGGCGCCAGGGCGGCGTAGGGATCCTCGGGGGCCAGGCGGGCCATGGCCACCGCCCGGTCGATCAGCTTGGCGCGGCCCTCGGCCGAGATGTCGGAGCCCGACACCGTGGCGCTTTGCTTGCCGACGAAGACCCGCAGGCCGATGTCGCGGGATTCCTCGCGCTCGACCTCCTCCAGCGCGCCCAGGCGGACGCCGAYGGAGAGGGATTGGCGCTGCGCGAACACGGCTTCGGCGGCGTCGGCGCCCGCGGTTCGCGCGGCGGCGAGCACGTCATGCAACAGGTTTTCGTCCATTCGGTCTTATGGACGAGGGGGCGGGGCGGGGGCAACTCTCCTGAGCGCCCTAAATCCCCGTCATCCTCGGACTTGGCCACGGCCCGGTGGAAGTTTAGCTGAACGAGGGGTTCTCGGAACAAGTCCAAGGATGCCGGTCCTTTGGGGTGGCGACCTAGCCGATCGCGTAGAACAGCAGGGCCACCGCGCCGAAGATGTAGGCCACCCAGGTGAAGATCATGCCCACGGCGCGCGGGATCGAGGCCCCCCCGCTGTTGGAAAGGCCCACGGCGTGGACCAGGCGACCGGCCAGCAGCACCAGCCCCACCACGTGGATGGCCAGGGGGGGGGCGCCGACCAGGGCCAGGACGATGATAGCCGCCAGGCCGACGGGGATGTATTCGCTGGCGTTGCCGAAGGCGCGGATGGCGCGGGCCAGCTCGGGAATGCCTTCATCGCCCAGCGCGACCTTGTGTTTCTGCCGCAGGCGCACGACCAGCAGCGACAGGGTCAGCAAAAGCAGGACGTGCAGCCCCACCCAAAGGGCGGCGGCGTGGCCGGAGGCGATGGTGTCCATCGGGTGGTTACTCGTGAAACTGGGTCGAACGTGAGCGGCATAAGGTTCAGCGTTCGCGCGAGCTGGCAAGCCGGATCGTCGGGGAGGCGACTAAGCACAATCCCACATGATCCGCTCATCCCGGCGAATGCCGGGACCCAGATGGAATGGCTTTGAGGCTGACGCCAGACGCGCGGAGCTCATCCAACCCTCCACCCCGCTCTGGGATCTGGGTCCCGGCATTCGCCGGGATGAGCGGGTTTTGGGGTGGATCTACAGCTCCCGACCGACCGGATAGAGCCGGTAGTGGTCGTCGTAGTACGGCGTCCGCGCATAGAACCAGGCCAGCCGGGCGTCGGGGTCGGCGGCGAACTTCGGGTCGGCCGCCAGCTTGGCCTCGAACTCGGCCTTCAGCTTGGGATCGGCGGCCAGCATCTTCTCGGCCAGGGGGGCGAGGGCGTAGCCTTCGATGTATTCCACCCGCTGCAGCACCTCGGGGAACATGCCCCAGGCGAAGAAGCTCTCGTCGCTTTCCGGTTCCAGCAGCAGGGTGACCAGTTCGCCCAGAGGCTGGTCGGTCGCGATGCGCACCGAGCCGGCGGGGAAGGTGACCTTGCGCGTCTCGTGGGTCACCGGGCCGGCGGCGATCTCGACATGGCCCTCGCTGGCGCGGGCGGCGATCTTCGGGGCGGAGAAGCGGATCATGTCGAGCGACACGGTCTTCGGCGCGGCCAGGATCTCCATCTCGACGCCGTGGATGCGCATGCGCTCGATGACGTCGGGCTTGGCCGACGAAATCCAGTAGGCCTTCGGCGGCGTCAGTTGCAGCGACGGCTCGGCGGCGTAGAGCGGCAGCGACCACGGCGTGGGATCGGGTTTGCCCAGCCAGCGCACCTCCTTGCCGCCCGTGGCGGGGGAGTCGTAGGTCTCGTACTGCACGCCCAGGAAGCTGACGGTGCGCAGCGGCTTGTCGCCGCCGCCCCCGAAGCCGGTCCCGAAGTTGGCCTCGACCACGGCCGGCCGCTTGGCGCGGTCGCTCTCTTCAGCGGCGCGCAGGGCCGCGCCGTCCTTGGCCAGGACCTTCAGGCTCTCCTCGAGCAGGACGTAGGTCCCCAGCACCCGCTGCCGGTACGGTTTGAGCGAATGGTTCTCGACCAGCACCGTGGCGATCCGCGCCGCGTCGCCATAGCCGTTGGAGTACCGCAGGGACGCCGGCGAAGAGCCCAGGCCCTTCTTCGGATCGCGGTCGTCCAGGGCGAAGACCAGTTGGCCGGGGATGTGCCCCGCCGCCTTCAGCCCGGTCTGGGTGGCCGGCAGGTAGGTCTTGTCCAGCCAGGCGCTGGTCGCCTTGGAGCGCGCGAAGTCGCCCTGGTAGCCGGCCCAACCGTAGGTGACGTCGTACTGGTAGTCCTCGCCGTCGGTGACGTGGATGTCCATGTAGAGGTCGGGCTTCACGCGATCGATCAGACCGATCATCGCCCGCATCTCGGGCGAGTCGAGCTTGCCGTAGTCGCGGTTCAGATTGAGGTTCTGGGCCGTGTGCCGCCAGCCCTGGACCACCGGGCCGCGCTGGTTGGGACGACTGTAGGGCGACGCGCGCTCGTGACCGTCGACACTGAAGATCGGCACGAAGACCAGGTTCACGCCGTCCAGCAGCTTGTCTTTGCCGTGGAACGCGATGTCCCGCAGCAGCATCATGCCGGCGTCCTTGCCGTCGATCTCGCCCGGATGGATGCCGGCCTGGACCAGCAGCACGGGCTTCTTTGGATCGAACTTGGCCCCGTCCTTGGAGACGTAGAGCACCAGCAGGTCGCGGCCCTCGGGCGACTTGCCGAAGGTCTCCATGTGGATCAGCGGCGAGGCCGCATCCAGCTTTTCCAGCCAGGCGCGGGTCTCGGCGTAGTTGGGGGAGGCGGTCAGGCCGGTGAGCTCCGAGGGCGTGATCCAGGGATCGGACGGCTTGGCGATCAGCTTCTCGCTGGCGCCGTGCCAGGCGAGCGTGGGTGGGAGGATTTCCGAGTCCCAGGGAGCCTTAGGAGTTTCCGCCATGGTCATGCCCGCCGTCATCGCGACGGCCAGAGCCGCCAGACACGTCTTCAACATCTTCACGCCCCCACGGAAACGCCGTGCGTCCTTCGAGGCTCGCCTTATGGCTCGCACCTCGGGAAGAGGAAAGCAGTACGAAGTTCCTCATCCTGAAGCGCCCGCGAAGCGGGCCTCGAAGGACGCACAGCGCCGAAACCTATTTCCGCGTCACCAGGTCCATGAACCGCTGCTGCAGGACCTTGTCGGTCTTGAACACGCCGCGGAACTGGGTGGTGATCGTCGAGACGTCGTGGTGGTGGACGCCGCGGGTGCTCATGCACTGGTGCTCGGCGTCGATCAGCACGGCCACGCCGGCGGCGCTGAGGTGATCCTCGATGGCGTCGGCCACCTGCATGGTCATGGTCTCCTGGGTCTGCAGGCGCTTGGCGAAGATCTCGACCAGGCGGGCCAGYTTCGACAGGCCCACGACCTTGCCGGTCGGCATGTAGGCCACCCAGGCCTTGCCCAGGAACGGCGCCATGTGGTGTTCGCAGTGGCTCTGCACGTCGATGCCGCGCAGCATGACCATGTCGTCATAGCCCTGCACGTCCTCGAAGGTGCGGCTCAGTTCGGTGGCCGGATCGCCGTGGTAGCCGGCGAACCACTCGCCATAGGCGTCGACCACGCGCTGGGGCGTGTCGAGAAGACCTTCGCGGTCGGGGTTGTCGCCGGCCCAGGCCAGCAGGGTCCGGACGGCGGCCATGGCCTCGTCTCGGGTGGGGCGCTGGGCGGGCTCAAGATCAAGACCGGTGTTGTCATCCGAACCGGTCAGGGTTCGCTCGCGGGTCAGGGCGTCCATGTGCGGGAGGGTCTTTCCACGGGCTGAGTTGCGCCAGGACGCCTTTCGCCCTGGAATTACGCGTGCCACCCGTCGCGCTTCGAGCCAATCAATCGTGGTCGTGCGCGCGTGCTCTCGTTATATGGGGCCAATCCGTATCCCCGCAACACTCCCGCGACGTCAGGCCGCCCCGTTCTCATGACCATCAAGCTTTACGACACCATGGCGCGCGAGAAGCGCGACTTCGTTCCCGCCGATCCGAGCCGGGTGACGATGTATGTCTGCGGGCCCACGGTCTACAACCACGCCCATATCGGCAATTTCCGGCCCGTCGTGGTGTTCGACGTGCTGTTCCGCCTGCTGCGCCACGCCTATGGCGAGGACGCGGTGGTCTATGCCCGCAACGTCACCGACGTGGACGACAAGATCAACGCCAAGGCCACGGCCGAGGGCGTCGAGATCAAGGTCATCACCGACCGCTACCTGGCCGCCTATCACCAGGACGCCGCGGCCCTGCTGACCCTGTCGCCCAGCCTGGAGCCCAAGGCCACCGAGCACATGGGTCCAATCGTCGAGATGATCGGCAAGCTGATCGACAACGGATCGGCCTACGCCGCCGAGGGCCACGTGCTGTTCGACACCCAGGCCTTCCCGGACTACGGCCAGCTGTCGGGCCGCGACCTGGACGACATGATCGCCGGAGCCCGGGTCGAGGTCGCGCCCTACAAGCGCCACCCCGCCGACTTCGTGCTGTGGAAGCCGTCCAAGGAAAACGAACCCGAGTGGGACAGCCCCTGGGGCGCGGGCCGTCCGGGCTGGCACATCGAGTGCTCGGCCATGATCGACAAGTCGCTGGGCCAGACCATCGACATCCATGGCGGCGGCATCGACCTGGCCTTCCCGCACCACGAGAACGAACTCGCCCAGAGCCGCTGCGCCCACGACGCCCCGGTCCTGGCCAATTACTGGCTGCACAACGGCTTCCTGGATATGTCCGGCGAGAAGATGTCCAAGAGCCTGGGCAACGTGATCATCCCGCACGAGCTGCTGGAGACCACGCCGGGCGAGGTGATCCGCTGGGCGCTGCTGTCGGGCCACTACCGCCAGCCGCTGGACTGGACGCCGGAGCTGATCGACCAGAGCCGCAAGGCCCTGGACCGTCTGTACGGCGCCCTGCGCCGCGCCAAGACGGTCGAGGCCGGAGAGTCCGAACCTTCGGACGAGGTGATGGCGGCCCTGTCGGACGACCTGAACACGCCGCTGGCGGTGTCGGGCTTCTTCGAGCTGTCCAGCGCCATCGAGCGGGCGGTGACGGCGGGCGACGAGCCGGCGATCACGGCCAACAAGGGCCGCCTCCTGGCCTCGGCCGGTCTGCTGGGCTTCCTGCAGGCCGATCCGGACGCCTGGTTCGAGGGCGACGCCGACGACGACCTGAAGGCCAAGGTGGAAGACCTGCTGGCCCGCCGGATCGCGGCCCGGACCGCCAAGGACTGGACCGCCGCCGACGCCATCCGCGCCGAGATCGACGCCCTGGGCGTGGTGGTCATGGACGGTCCGGCCGGCGCCACCTGGCGCATGAAGGACTGAGTTCGCACCTCTCAACCGTCATCCTCGGACTTGTTCCGAGGACCCTCGTCCAGCCGAGCTGTCATGGGTCGTTGGGCCGCTATCGCTCCGCTGCAAGGATCGTCCTTCTTCGCGGCGGAAGCAGGGGTCCTCGGAACAAGTCCGAGGATGACGGCGGAGGGGGAACGACACCTGATCCAGGAAAGAGATTTGCGAACATGAATACGGGATCCAACTCTTGAACCTGAACGCGCAGATCGTCCTGGTCTCCGGCGCCGGCCGGGGCCTGGGCGCCGCCATCGCCCGGGCCTTCGCGGCCGAAGGCGCGTCGGTGGTGATCAACTACCGCCGCAGCGAGGCGGCCGCCCTGGCCCTGGCGGAAGAACTGGGTGATCGCGCCGTCGCGATCCACGCCGACGTCAGCGACCGCGAAGAGGTCCGCCGGATGGTCAATGACGCGGCCGAGCATTTCGGCAGCCACGTGACCACGGTGGTCAACAACGCCCTGGGCGATTTCAGCTTCAACGGCGACGGCCGCCACACCATCCAGTCGATCCCCTGGGAGGACTTCCAGAGCCAGCTGGACGTGTCGCTGCGTGGGTCGCTGAACCTGATCCAGGCCACCGCCCCGGCCATGGAGGCGGCCGGCTTCGGGCGGGTGATCAATATCGGCACCAACCTGTTCCAGAACCCGGTTGTGCCCTATCACGACTACACCGCCGCCAAGGCCGCCCTGCTGTCGCTGACCCGCACGGCGGCGGCGGACCTGGGTCCCGGCGGGATCACGGTCAACATGCTGTCGGGCGGGCTGCTGCGCACWACCGACGCCAGCGCGGCCACGCCCGAGGCGATCTTCGACCTGATCGCCCAGTCCACGCCGCTGCGCCGGGTGACGACCCCCGCCGAGTTCGCCGACGCCGTGCTGTTCTTCGCCTCGCCCTGGAGCCGGGCGGTCACCGGCCAGAACCTCGTGGTGGATGGCGGATTGGTTCGAGACTAGATTACACTCATAATCCACTCATCCCGGCGGAAGGCCGGGACGACCGGAGTTTCTGGGCCATGCGCGCCTATTTCCAGATGTTCGCCGGATACAACGCCTGGGCCAACCATCGCCTCCACGCGGCCTGCGCCCTGCTGGACGAGGAGGCCTATAAGGCCGAGCGCGGGGCGTTCTTCGGCTCGATCCACGGCGCGCTGAACCACCTGATCGTCACCGACCGCATGTGGCTGGCGCGATTGCGGGGCGAGACCCTGCCGCCGCACGGGCTGGACGCGGTGATCTTCGACGACCTGGCGACCCTGCGCGAGGCGCGAGCTCATGAGGACGCGGCCCTGTCGGCCCAGGTCGCCGGCCTGACCGACGCCCAACTGGCCGCCGAGTTCCGCTGGACCCGCAGTTCCGACGGCGCGCCGGTCGTCCAGCCGATGTGGGCCATGCTGGCCCACGTCTTCAACCACCAGACCCATCATCGCGGTCAGGTCCACGGCCTGCTCAGCCAGGCCGAGATCGACCCGCCGTCCCTCGACCTGCCGGTTTTCCAGAAGGCCAGCGGTCTGGGATTTTCAGCGTGAGTTTCTCCGAATGAAAGTGCTAGAGCGACGCCCATGCAACGCGCCGTAGAATTCCGCACCGGGGTGCAGGCCCCCGCAGAGATCGTTTGGGAAGTGATCTCCGACTTCTCCACCTGGAAGGACTGGAACCCGGTCCATCCGCGCATGGAGGGCGAGATGCGCATCGGCACGTCCCTCACCGTGGACGTCGTGCTGAGCGAGGGCCAGGCCGCGACGATCCAGCCGGTGGTCCAGGACTGGGTGCCCTACGAGCAGCTGCACTGGCGCACAAAGCGCCTGCGCGGCTTCGTGACCGCGATCCGCTATCTCGAGATCGAGAACATGGGTCCCCAGAACTCGACCTTCTCGAACGGCGAGCTGTTCATGGGGCCGCTGGTCCGCTGGGTCAGCCGCGACGAGCGCCGCAAGCTGCGCGCCGCCTACACCCGCATGGGCGAGGCCGTGCGCGACCGCGCCGAGGTCCTCTGGTCGCAACGCCAGAACACCCCCACATAAGCGGCATGATCGACGACCTCTATTCGGCCCGCATCCTGGGGCTGGTGGCCAACATGCCCCGGGCCGGACGCCTGGCCGCGCCCGACGCCAGCAGCGAGAAGACCGCCAAGCTGTGCGGCAGCCGGATCGTGGTCGACGTGACGGTTCAGGACGGCAAGGTCGCCGACTTCGCCCAGGACGTGACCGCCTGCGCCCTGGGCCAGGCCTCGGCCGCGATCCTCGGCGCCCAGGTGGTCGGCGCCGATCTTTCCGAGATCGAGTTGGCCCGCGACGCCTTGCACGCTATGCTCAAGTCGAACGGCCCCGCTCCCACGGGCCGATTTTCGGAGCTCGCCGTGCTGGAGCCGGTCAAGGACTATCCCGCCCGTCACGCCTCGACGCTTTTGGCGTTCGAGGCCGCGGTCGAGGCTGTCCGCAAGGCCACAGGCGTGACCCAAACCCGAACTAGCCGCGTCGGCGCCGCTTGATCGAGACTTTTCGCTAGTCGATAAGGTCCCGACTCCGTTCGCGAAAGCGCCGGCATGACACTCTACGAACGCACCGTCGACCTGGGCCTGAAGGCCTACAAGACGACGCTCTCGCCCTTCATCGGGCGTCAGTGCCGGTATTTGCCGACTTGCTCGGAATACGCGGCCCAGGCGCTCAAGGATCATGGACCCTTGAAGGGGTCCTGGCTCGCGGTGGGACGGATCTGCCGATGCAATCCGTTTGGTGGTTCGGGGTATGACCCGCCGCCTCCGCCCCGCGAGCCGCGCAAGTGGAAATGTGAAGAATGATCGACCTGATTTTCCCCGACGGCTCGGCCCGCCAGTACGCTGACGGTTCGACGGGCCGCGACGTGGCCGCCTCGATCTCCAAGTCGCTCGAGAAGAAGGCCCTGCTGATCAAGCTGGACGGCGTCCTGCTGGACCTGGATCGTCCGCTGACCGCCGACCTGCTGGGCGGCGGAAACAAGTTCGAGATCATCACGCGCGAGTCGCCTGAGGCGCTGGAAGTGATCCGCCACGACACCGCCCACGTGCTGGCGCAGGCCGTGCAGGAGCTGTTCCCCGGCACCCAGGTGACGATCGGCCCGAACGTCGAGGACGGCTTCTACTACGACTTCGCCCGTGACGAGCCGTTCAGCCTGGACGACCTGGCGACGATCGAGGCGCGCATGCGCCAGATCGTCGACCGCGACGAGAAGATCCGCCGCGAGGAGGTGGACCGCGACGTGGCCATCGCCGACTTCGACGAGATGGGCGAGACGTACAAGGCCCAGATCATCCGTGATCTGCCGGCCAGCGACACGATCACGGTCTATCACCAAGGCGACAAGTGGAAGGACCTGTGCCGCGGTCCCCACCTGCCGTCGACCAAGCATGTCGGCAAGGCCTTCAAGCTGACCAAGCTGGCCGGCGCCTATTGGCGCGGCGACCAGAACAACGCCCAACTGCAGCGCATCTACGGCACGTCGTGGGCGTCGGACGCGGATCTGGCGGCCCATCTGCTGCGCATCGAGGAAGCCGAGCGGCGCGACCACCGCAAGCTGGGCAAGACGATGGACCTCTTCCACATCCAGGAAGAGGGCAAGGGCATGGTGTTCTGGCACCCCAAGGGCTGGACGCTGTACCTGGCGCTGGAGGCCTATATGCGCCGCCGGCTGGACGCCGCCGGCTATCGCGAGGTCAAGACGCCCCAGATCCTCGACAAGAGCCTGTGGGAGCGCTCGGGCCACGCCGAGAAGTTCGGCCACGCCATGTTCATGTGCGAAAGCGCCGAGGGCGAGGTCCTGGCCGTCAAGCCGATGAACTGCCCCGGCCACATCCAGATCTTCAATGTCGGCCAGAAGAGCTATCGCGAGCTGCCGATGCGCATGGCCGAGTTCGGGGCCTGCCACCGCTACGAGCCGTCCGGCGCCATGCACGGCATCATGCGGGTGCGGGCCTTCACCCAGGACGACGCCCACATCTTCTGCCGCGAAGAGCAGGTCACGGAGGAATCCGCCCGCTTCATAGAACTGTTGCGCAGCGTCTATAGCGACCTCGGCATGCATTTGGCCGACACCAAATTCTCGACGCGTCCGGAACTTCGGGCGGGTGACGACGCGGTCTGGGACAAGGCCGAAGCCGCCCTGTCCGCGGCCGCCGAAGCGGCCGGCGAGACGCTGGTGCTGCAAGAGGGCGAAGGCGCCTTCTACGGCCCGAAGCTGGAGTTCTCGCTGAAGGACGCCATCGGCCGCGTCTGGCAGTGCGGCACCCTGCAACTGGACTTCGTTCTGCCCGAGCGCCTCGAYGCCGAATATGTCGCCGAGGACGGGTCCAAGCAGCGCCCCGTCATGCTGCACCGAGCGATCCTGGGCTCGTTCGAACGCTTYATCGGCATCCTGCTGGAAAACTACGCCGGCCACCTGCCGTTGTGGCTGGCGCCGGTTCAGGTCGTGGTGGCCACGATCACGTCGGACGCCGACGATTATGCTCAACGTGTGGCTGAGCGATTGACTTCCATGGGCATTCGCGCAGAGGTCGATTTCAGGAACGAGAAGATCAACTACAAGATTCGCGAGCACAGCCTCGCGAAGGTGCCGGTGATTGCAGTGGTCGGGCGTAAGGAAGCTGAAAACGGAGAAGTCGCCCTGCGCCGCCTCGGCGGCGAAGGGCAGAAGGTGCTGTCGCTGGACGACGCCGTGCGCGCGTTGACCGAGGAAGCGACCCCGCCGGACCTCGCCCGGGATCGCGTCGCGGCGGCCCCCTCGGAGTTGGCGCGGGCCTGATGAACAGCATTCTTCCCTCTCATTCGACCCTCGTTTCGGGTGCACGGCCGGTCCGGCCGCGCGTCTCCGTCGTCATGGTCGTCTACCAAACGGGAGAAGCGCTGGTCGAAAGCATCCGGCACGTGTTGGCCGAGCCGCTGGTCGACGAGTTCGTCATCATCGATAACGGCTCGCCGGCCGACGAGGCCGAACGGCTGCGGACCCTGGGCCAGACCGAGCCGCGCGTCGTGCTGAAGCATGGCCACGGTAATGTCGGCTTCGCGCGCGGCGCCAACCTGGGCGCCGAGACCGCGCGAGGCGAATACATCGTCTTCCTCAATCCGGACGCCAACCTGCAGAAGGGCTGCATCAAGGCCCTGGTGTCGGCCTTCAAGGGACGGCCGGTGCCCACGGTGGTCGGGGCGCGGGTGATGAACACCGACGGCACCGAACAGCGCGGCGGTCGCCGCGGCGAGGTCACGCCCGTCACCACGCTGCTCAGCTTCGGCCATCTGACGGCGCGGTTCAAAGGCCTGTCGAAGTTCGAGATCCACCGCGAGCGCGAGGCGACGCCGGACAAACCGATCCCGATGCCGACCATCTCGGGCGCCTGCTTCGCGCTGCGCCGCGAGGACTTCGAGCTGCTGGGCGGCTTCGACGAGGGCTATTTCCTGCACGTCGAGGACATCGACCTGTGCTGGCGGGCCCG
>NZ_JBFTZS010000026.1:0-21635 GCF_056406675.1 Caulobacter sp. P1_B12_2
GCTGGAGACCCGCGTCGAGGACCGCACCGCCGAGCTGCGCACCACTAACCGCCGCCTGACCGTCGAGATGGAGGAGCGGCGGCGCGCCGAAGCCCACGTCCACCTGATGCAGGACGAACTGGTGCAGTCCAACAAGCTGGCCACCCTGGGCCAGATCGCGGCGGGCGTCGCCCACGAGATCAACCAGCCCGTCGCCGCCATCCGCGCCTATGCCGACAACGCCGCCGTGTTCCTGGATCGCTCGGACGTCTCGACCGCGCGGGGCAATCTGAACCTGATCTCCGGCCTGACCGACCGCATCGGCCTGATCACCGACGAACTGCGCGCCTTCGCCCGCAAGACCAGCGCTCCGCCGGCCCTGCTGACGGTGCGCGAGGCGGTGGAGGGCGCGCTGCTTCTGGTGGGTCCCAGGATACGACAACAGGGCGTCCGCGTCGTTCGCCACGAGACCGACGAGGACGCCAAGGTCATGGCCGAGCGCTTCCGGCTGGAGCAGGTGCTGGTCAACCTGCTGCAGAACGCGCTGGAGGCGCTGGAGGAGTCGGCAGATCCCGAGATCGTCATCCAGGTCACGGCGCGGCGCGCCCAGGTTCGCATCGTGATCGCCGACAACGGCCCCGGCGTCGCGCCCCAGGCGGCCAAGACGCTGTTCACGCCGTTCGCCACCACCAAGTCGCGAGGCCTGGGCCTGGGCCTGGTGATCAGTCGCGACATCGTCGCCGAGTTCGGCGGCGAACTGTCCCTGGACCCTGTCGCCACGGCGGGCGCCCGGTTCGTCATAACCTTGTCCAAGGGGCGTTAGATGCCGGTTTCCGTCACTCAGGTGGCCTTCATCGACGACGACGACGACCTGCGGGGCGCCAACGTCCAGACGCTGCAGCTGGCGGGGCTGGACGTGCAGGCCTTCGCCTCGGCCGAGGCCGCCCTGAAGGCGATCGGCGAGGACTATCCCGGCGTGGTGGTCAGCGACATCCGCATGCCCAACATGGACGGGCGACAGCTGTTTCGGCGGCTTCGCGAGGCCGATCCCGATCTGCCGGTGATCCTGATCACCGGCCACGCCGACGTGGCCGAGGCCGTCGAGGCGATGCACGACGGCGTCTACGACTTCGTGGCCAAGCCCTATGCGCCCGACCACCTGGTCAGCAGCGTCCGCCGCGCGCTCGACAAGCGTCGCCTGGTGCTCGAGAACCGCCACCTGCGCGCCGCGGCCGAGGCGGCCCATTCCGACTGGCCGCTGATCGGCCAGACCCAGGTCATGGAGCGCTTGCGCTCGACCCTGCGCCAGTTGGCCAACGCCGACGTCGACGTGCTGCTGGAGGGCGAGACGGGCGTGGGCAAGGAGCTGGCCGCGCGCGCCCTGCACAATTGGGGTCGGCGGCGCGACCGCGAGTTCGTCGCCGTCGACTGCGCCGCCCTGCCCGCCGCCACCCTGGACAGCGAACTGTTCGGCCACGAGCTGGGCGCGTTCAACGGCGCCGTTCGTCAGCGGATCGGACGGATCCAGCAGGCCGACCGAGGCACGCTGTTCCTGGACGAGATCGAGACCCTGGCGCCCGAGGCCCAGGGCAAGTTCCTGCGCGTGCTCGAGGAGCGCGAGATCGTGCCGATCGGCTCCAACCGGGTCCATACGCTGGATATTCGGGTGATCGCCGCCGCCAAGCCCGCCCTGATCGACGCCGTCACCCGGGGCGCGTTCCGCCAGGATCTGTACCATCGGCTGGACGTCGTCCGGATCCGCATACCGCCGCTGCGGGAGCGCCGCGAGGACGTGCCGCTGCTGTTCGCCCACTTCCTGGCCCGGGCCCGCGAGCGGCTGGACGCCCCGCCGCTGGCCATCGACGACGCCGTCCGCCGGCGGCTGCTCGACGATGACTGGCCCGGCAATGTCCGCGAGTTGCGCCACTACGCCCAGCGCGTCGCCCTGGGCCTGACCGCGACGACCGGGGTCCCGGCGGAGCCGCCGCCGGCCCTGCCGGAACGGATCGCCGCCTACGAGGCCCACCTGATCGAAGAGGCGCTGGCCGCCTGCGGGGGCGATGTGCGTTCGGTCCTCGAGGTCCTCAAGGTTCCGCGCAAGACCTTCTACGACAAGGTCGAGCGTCACGGCCTGGACCTTGCCCGCTACCGCGACAAGTCGACCCGCCCAAGCAGACCCGCGGCGCTGACCGCGCCCAGACCGTCCACCAGGACGCCGCCGAACACCGCGCCCATGGCGATCGCCACCTGGAAGGTGGAGGTCAGAAGCCCGCCCGCCAGTTCGGCCTGGTCGGCGGCTTCCGAGGTGGCCCAGGACTGGAAGCCGACCGGCAGCATGGCGAAGGCGAAGCCCCAGACCGTCAGGGCCACGGCGACGACGGGCGGCCAGGCGCCCAGGAAGACGATGGCCAGCGCCGAAACGGCGATCAGGCTCGCCCCGCCCAGCACCGCCAGCCGCGGATCGCGCTCGGCCAGGAAAGCGCCCGCGAAATTGCCGAAGAAGCCGGCCACGCCGAAGGCCAGCAGCACCAGCGAGATCGCCCCGACCTCCAGCCCCGTCACCTGCTCCAGCACCGGCCGCACATAGGTGAAGCCCGCGAAATGGCCGGAGATCACCAGCAGCACGCCAAGCAGCGCCACCGCGACGCTGGGCCGGCGCGCCACCTCCAGCAGTCCGCGCAGTCGCGGCGGAGCGGTCGGCGCCAGGCGCGGCAGGGTCAGCGCCTGGGCCAGCAGCGCCAGAGCCCCGACCACGCCGGCGATCACGAAGGCCGCGCGCCAGCCCAGGGTGTCGCTGACATAGGCTCCGACCGGCGCGGCCGAGACCGTCGCCACCGAGACGCCCGTGAACACGATCGACATGGCGCGCGGCAGCGCCTTGGCCGGAACCAGCCGCATGGCCAGGGCCGCCGCCATCGACCAGAAGCCGCCCAGGCTGGCGCCCAGCAGGACCCGGGCGACCAGCAGGGTGGGCAGGTTGTCGGCGAAGACGGTCAGCAGGTTCGAGGCGCACAGCAGCGCCATCAGGGCCAGCAACACCAGGCGCCGGTCGAGGCGTCCTGTCAGCACCGGCGTCAGCGGCGCGGCGATCGCGCCCACCACGGCCGTGGCGGTGACGGCCTGGCCGGCCGCGCCGACGCTGACGCCGAGATCGGCCGCCAGGGGAGTCAGCACGCTGGCCGGCAGGAATTCGGAGGTCACCAGGGCGAAGACGCCCAAGGCCAGCGCTCCGATCGCCGTCCAGGCCGCCGGCGCCTCGGGGTCTCCGATCGGGCTGGAAGCGTGCTGCGCGGGCTGGGCGATTGTCGAGCCATCCATGGCGATCTCCGGGCGGCCCGATCGGGCGGTATGAAGCAACAGTGTGGGTTGCGGAAATAGGCGTTCGGCGGGCGGGGCGCCCGGCCCGGCGCGCGCAAATTTACCCGGCCCGCCCACAGCATTTCTGGGTGGCGACTCGCGCGCGCCGCCAGTCAGCAGCGCGGCTCAAGCCAGGGTTCAGAGATCGCAATTTGTGGAGCTTGACCGGGCCTTCCTAAGGTCGCCGCCCGGCGCGCCGTCTCGGCCGCGTCCCAGTGACAGGCGCTCCATGACCAAGTCTCTCCTCCTCGCCGCCGCCGCGACGATCACCTTGTCGATCGCCGGCGCGGTCCAAGCCGCCGAGCCCGTCGCGGCCATCCACGCCCGCGCCTTGGTGCTGGACAGCCACGCGGACGTGCCCCAGGACCTGGGCGTGGGGCCTCACGCCTTCGACGTCGACGGCGACGGCCAGGTCGATCTGCCCAAGCTGGAACGCGGTCAGGTCGACGCCGCGGTGCTGGCGGTGTTCGTGGTCCAAGGGCCGCGCACGCCCGAGGGCGTCGCCAGAGCGCGAACCGACGCCGACGCCAAGCTGGCCGCCATCACCGCCATCCCGCAGCGCTATCCCGACCGCGCGGTCCTGGCCCTTTCAGCCGCCGACGTCGCGGCCGCCGCCAAGGCCGGCAAGCGGGCGATCATCGTCGGCTTCCTCAACGCCTATCCGTTCGGCGAAAGCCTCGACCCGATCGACGCCTATTATCGCGCCGGCGTCCGCAGTTTCGGCTTCGTCCACGCGGGCAACAACGCCTATGCCGACTCCTCGCGCCCCAGCGCCGCCGGCCCCAAGGTGGAATGGGGCGGCCTGTCGCCGCTGGGCAAGGCGGCGGTGGCCAAGCTCAACGATCTGGGCGTCATCATCGACGTCTCGCAGCTGACGCCCGACGGACTGAAGCAGGTGCTGGCGCTGACGCGGGCCCCCGTGGTCGCCAGCCACTCGGGCGTCCAGGGCGTGGTCGACGCGCCGCGCAACCTGTCGGACGCCGAGCTGGATGCGATCAAGGCCAACGGCGGCGTCGTTCAGGTCGTCGCCTTCGGCCCCTATCTGGTCAAGCCCGGCCCGGACTTCGCCGCCAAGGTCGCGCCGATCCGCGTCCAGTTCGGCCTGCCCGCCGCCTATGTGAAGACCTCGGACGGGAGCGAGACCCTGCCGCCCGACAAGCGCGCCGACTACAGCCACGCCGTCAGCGCCCTGCTGCCCAAGGCCACGGTGAAGGACCTGGTCGACTCGGTCGACTACGCGGTCAAGCGGATCGGCGTCGATCATGTGGGCCTGTCGTCGGACTTCAACCACGGCGGCGGCGTCGTCGGCTGGTCAAACGAAGGCGAGGCCGCGGGGGTCACCGCCGAACTGGTCGCGCGCGGCTACAGCGAGGCCGACATCGACAAGCTGTGGGGCGGCAACTACCTGCGGGTGTTCAAGGCGGTGGAGACCAAGGCCCGGCGGTAGGGGTCACAGCCTCGCCAAAATAGGCCTGGGCTCCTAGCCAGGTCTTCGAACGCGCCGGCAGGGATCGCTCCCCTTTCCCGAGACGGCGCCGAGGCGGTCCCTTGCATGGAGGGGCCGCCTCATTTTCGTTTGCGCGCCTGCGGATCGCCCGAGCCGACTTTTCCTCGGATCGCTTGGAGAAAAGCGAAACGCCGCTGATTTCATGGGGCTTTTTCGAAGGCCTTGAACCCGGCGAAACATTCGGTTGAGCACTGCTCGTTATTCGTCGCCGCGCGCGAACCGTAGCGTCAGGATCCAATTCAAGGGTTCCGACATGACGCAGCAAACCACCCGCCAACTGAAACTCGGCGCCATCCTGGCCGGTGTCGGCACCGATCACGGCCGCTGGCGCGATCCCGCCCTGCCCGGCGACGCATCGATTGACATAGGCTGGTACATCGAGAACGCCAGGCTGGCCGAGGCCGCCAAGTTCGACCTGGTGTTCATCGTCGACAGCCCGTTCATCACGCCCGACACCGCGCCGCACTTCCTCAACCGCTTGGAGCCGCTGACCCTGTTGTCGGCGGTGGCGGTCTCGACCACAAAGATCGGCCTGGTCGGCACCCTGACGACCTCCTACTGGGAGCCCTACAACGTGGCCCGCCAGTTCGGTTCGCTGGACCACATCAGCAAGGGGCGCGCCGGCTGGAACGTGGTGACCACGGGCCTGGAGGGCGCCTCGAAGAACTACGGCCGCGACGCGCACTTCGAGCACGGCGAGCGCTATGAGCGGGCTGGCGAGTTCGTCCAGGTGGTTCAAGGGCTGTGGGACAGCTACGAGGATGACGCCTTCCCGCGCGACAAGGCGACCGGCGTGTTCCTCGACAAGACCAAGCAGCATGCGCTGAATCACAAGGGCAAGCACTTCTCGGTGGCCGGGCCGCTGGCCCTCAGCCGTTCCCCGCAGGGCCAGCCGGTGATCTTCCAGGCCGGGGTCAGCGGGCCGGGCCGTGATCTGGGCGCCAGCATCGCCGAAGGGGTGTTCGCCGGCGTCGACACCTTCGAGGACGCGGTAGAATACTATGCCGACCTGAAGGCCCGGGCCGCCGCCCTGGGCCGCGACCCCGATCACATCAGCGTCCTGCCGGGCATTTCCCCGATCATCGCCGACACCGATGAGGAAGCCCAGGCCCTGGCCGAGGCCCAGGCCGGCAGCCGCGAGATCGACAAGCTGCTGGTCGAGCTGGGCCGGGCCTTCGGCTATCACGACTTCAAGCAATATCCGCTGGACGGCCCGTTCCCGGACGTCAGCAACCTCAGCCTCAACAGTTACAAGGGTCATGCCGAGAAGATCGTCCGCGCCGCCCAGGCCCAGAACCTGACGGTGCGCCAGGCCGCCGAGCGCTTCGGCCGCTGGAAGGCCAACTTCGTCGGCTCGCCGCAGACCGTCGCCGACGAGATCGAGCGCTGGTTCGTCGGTCGCGCCGTGGACGGCTTCATCCTGCACGTCACGGGTCCGCGCGAGTTCGCGCTGTTCCGCGAGAAGGTGGTGCCGCTGCTGCAGGCCAAGGGCCTGTTCCGCACCGAGTACGAGCACGACACCCTGCGCGGACATCTGGGGCTGCCGGTTCCCGAGCACCGCTGGGCCAAGGCGTCGGACAAGATCGCGGCGGAGTAGCGCGTGCAGGCCACGGACCGATCGGATCTGGAGATCACAAGACCGGCGGCCGTGGCCGGGTCGGCGCCCCGCGCGACGGCCCCCGACCGGCGCGATCCGCCGTTCCTGATCGTGCCGGGGCTGTTCAACTCGGGCCCGGATCACTGGCAGAGCCACTGGCAGAGGGCCCTGCCGACCGCCGAACGCGTGGAGCAATCGGACTGGGAGCGCCCGACCCTGGGCGAATGGACCGCCGGCCTGGTGGAGGCCGTGCGCCGCCGGCCCGGCGCGATCCTGATCGCTCACAGCCTCGGCTGCGCCGTGGTCGCCCACCTGGCCGCGATCAGCGGCGGACGGGGCGTGGCCGCCGCCATGCTGGTCGCCCCCGCCGACGTCAACCGACAGGGCCCGGCGGGGCGTTTGCTGGAAGGCTTCTCGCCCCTGCCCCGCCAACGCCTGCCGTTTCCCACCCTCGTCGTCGCCAGTCGTGACGATCCCTATGTCGGGATGGACCAGGCCCGCGCCTTCGCCCAGGGCTGGGGCGCGCGGTTCGTGGACCTGGGCCGCGCCGGCCACATCAATGTCGAGTCAGGCCACGGCCATTGGCCCACCGGACGCCGCCTGCTGCGCGGCCTGATCAACGATATCGCCTCCAGCGCGCGGACGGCGAGCCCGGAGGCTAACAAGAGGCCGGTCAGCCTGGCGCTGAAGCCGTAGCGCCCGTCACTCCCCCATCGCTATGCATTTGACCGCGATATTGTCGCGGTTGACGTAATGGGCGACGTGCTGGACCAGCGCGTCGTTGCTGAGGCCCTGAGCGGTCAGGCGCGAATTGATGTGGAACTCGCCGGCCAACCAGTCGACGCGCGACAGCACCTGGGTGGCTGGCAGGATTTCGTGTTCGGCGCCTTCGCAATCGATCTTCAGCAGCCGGCAGCGCCCAGGCACGTGTTCGGCGAAGATGGCGTCCAGCGTCTCGGAGTCGACATGGCTGGTCGCGTAGCCCTCGACCTGGTCATAGTAGAGCCCCGCCCCGCCGGTGTTGATCGGCGGGCGCGCGATCAGGACGCTCCGGCCGTCGGCCGTCACCGCCTTGGGGATGACGATCACGTTGTCCGCCTGGTTGGCGGCGACATTGGCCCGCAGATACGCCAGGTTCGTCGGCTCCGGTTCGATCGCGACCACCGTGATCTGCGGGTGGCGGCGCGCCAGCCAGATCGACACGATCCCGACATGCGCCCCGACATCGACAACCACGTCGCCGGGGTGAAACGCGATGCGACTGAAGCCGTAGTCGTCGTGACTCATCTCTTCGGCGACGATTTGCAGCGTGTTCGACCCCGGTGAGTCCAGCAGGTGCAGGTCGACGCCGCCGATGTGAAAGCTGCTCATGGGTCTAGGGTCCATCTCTTCGCATGAGGATTTTACAAGCCGGCTCGGTCCATCATCGCCACCAGGTGCCGGCGTGATAGTGGACCGCGCAGGCCCCGTTCAGCCGCGCCCGCAGCGACGGGCTCCAGCCTTGCTCGCGCAGTTGCTCGATCTCGGAAATGCCCAGCGGGTAGAGCGTCTGCGCCGGCAGCACCGCGACGCTGGCCCCGCCGTCATAGGCGTCCAGACATCGGGTCAGGAGGAACGGGCCGGTGCTCTCCAGGATCGCCGCGTTGCGCTCCAGGCCTTGGTCGACCGCGCCTTGCATCGCGCCGGGCAGCGCCGCGACGACAGCGTCCAGCAAGGGGTGCTCGGCGGCGCAGGCCATGAAGGCGTTGCTGACGATCCGAGCCTTGCCGTGCGCGCGGCAATTCTCGTCGGGTTCGCGGCCGAAGACCGCGTCGGCCTCCAGAAAGGGCTCGATCGGGCGCAAGGCCTCGAAATCCAGATCGACGAACAGGCCGCCGTGCCGCTGCAGGATCAGGTAGCGCACTGCATCCACGCGCTGGATGGGAATGGGATAGGCGTCGTAGAGCGCCAGAAGTCCGGGATACTCCCGCGCGACGAAGTCGCGATTGTCGGCGTCGGTCCAGAGCCGCCACGCCCATCCGGGATTCAGCGCACGCCAGGTCTGCGCCAGGCGAACGAAGGCCGGCGGCAGATCGGCGTCACGCCAGGTCTGGTGGATCACGCGCGGGATCATAGGGCGGCGACCACTTTGGCCAGCGCGGCCTGGGCGTCGGTCTCGATCCACTGCGTCTCGATCCAACGCGCGCCCTCCGCCGCCCGGCGCTCGGCCGCCACGGGGTCGCTTAGGATCTGCTCCAGCGTGACGGCGATGTCGTCGGGATCGATCTCGTCCCAGTCGCCGAAGCACCCGCTTTCGTACCGCGCGGGCTGGGCGCCCCGGCTGGGGACCACGTGGCAAAAGCCGGACCCGGCCAGTTCGCGGTGGATCGCGATATCCGACACCACGGTGGGCAGCCCCAGATAGAGGCTTTCGCGCGGCGTGAAAGACCAGCCCTCGGCCCGCGACGGATAGGCGTAGCACGACAGTCCGGCGAACCAGCGCGCGAGCCCCGCCTCGTCGAGCGGCCCCTCGGTCCAGTCCACCATCGGATCGGCGCGAACCGCCCGCCAGGGGCCGCGATCCAGCCAGTCGTACCAGATGGAGACATGAACGGCGAGTTGGAGCCCAGGCCAGCGCGGCTTGAGAAGTTGGCACGCCCGATAGAGGCCTTCGAGATTCTTGCGCGCCACTGGAACGCCGAGGAAGCCCACCCGCTGGGCTGAACCGCGCGACGCCGCGTCGACCTTGGGCAACCGCCGGAACGACTGGCCCACCACCGAGATGGGGATGGTCACGCCGGAGTCGCGGAACACCTCCCCGACCCGCTCATGCGGCACGACGACGTGGTGGTAGGCGCGGTTCAGCGACTGAACCCAATGGCTCGGCAGGATGGAGGTTTCGAAGGTCGTGTAGGCGATGTTGCGATTGTCCGCCGACAGACGGTCCTCGTGGAGGAACGGAATGCCCGGGACGATCACCTTCGCACCCGACAGCGGCCGACTGTCGGCGACGACGGGTCCCAGCGGATTGGTCAGGGCCTGGACGCTGGACAGGCCGTCCATCGCCTCGCCGGCATAGCATTCCAGCACCACCGCGTCGCTCACCAGCCGGCTATGGCGCCGCAGCACATCCGCCGTCGGCTTGAAGGTGACGCGGCCTTGAGAACGAGGCTGGGCGGGCGGCGGTTGGCTCAGCCGCCAGGATCCGTGATGCAGATGGCGCGCCAAGGGGCCGAAATGACACGACGGCCCGGCGCAGCGCGGGCACGGCAGGCCTGAATGCGCCAGGACGACCAGATCGGGATAGGCCGCGCCGACCTGCCCGAACACGCTGCTGAACAGGCCCGGCCCCGTACTCTCGAGAATGTCGTTGTCGGCGCAAACCGGGCGGTCGGCGCGCTCGACCATCGCCTCCAGCACATCCAGCCAGAACGGATGACGGGGCGCTGCGCCGAACATGTAGTTGGCGATCCGCAAGGTCTCGGCATGGCCCAGCGCCTGCGCCTCGGCCACGCTCAGGGTCTTTTCCTCCGCCAAGACGCAGGTCTGGTCGAGGAGCGGGTCGAGCGGGGCCAGCAACTCGACGTCGAGGTCGAGATAGACCCCGCCGGAGACATAGACGGCGACGACCCGGAACATGTCGGCTCGCTGAATCGCCGTGGGATAGGCGTCATAGACCGGCAGCAGCACCGGCAGATGACGGCGGATCAGGTCCCGGCAATCGGTGTCGGTGTAGAACCGGTGCTCCCACCCCGGATTGAAGGCGACCAGCCGCTCCCTCAGCCCAGCCTGCTCTGGCGTCAGCCGGGTCGTGGCGGCGGTCTGGTGGGTGATCCGTGGAAACATCCGTGGTCAGAGGATGAACGAAGGGCCGTCGCGGCCGCCGACCATCAACGGCTTCTCGATCGGATAGTGCGACAGCGCCTCGCGGATGGTCTCGGCCTCGTTGCGCATGTCCTGCGCGGTGCGGCTGTAGGTGCTGAGATGGTGGTGGTGCTCCTTCGAGAAGGTGTTCCGCCCATGATAGGTGTAGAGATACAGGTAGCCGTGCCCGACCAGTGAAGCGACCGGCACGGTCGCGTAGAGGTCGTTGAGGAACATGGTGTCCTCGCCGCGCGAGGCGTATTCGCCCGCCTCGGGATAACGGAAACGGTCGTCGCGGTGCATCATCACCGTGCCGGGCAGCAATTGATCCACCCGCTGGCGGCCGCCCAGCGTCCAGTCCACCCAGACCACGACTCCGTCGTCCTGCAGGAACTGCAGGTGGTCGGTCATCAGACAGGCGCGGGCGTCCTCCCGGAACATGTGCTCGGCCTGGCGCATCAGGCGTTCGGGATGATTGCAGTCGTCGTCGTCCCACTGGCAGAGGATCTCGCCGCCGGCGTGGTCGATCGACAGGTTGCGAAGGCGGCCGAGCGTCAGGTCCGGGTCGTCCAGATGCACGAAACGCGCGTCGATCCCCAGCAGATCGGCATGGGCGCGCAGGGCCTCGGTATAGCTGCGCGCGCCGTTGGTGACGATGACCAGCTCGCGGTTCGGATAGGTCTGGGCCGCGAAGCAATCCATCGAGCGCTTGGCCAGCCCCAGGCGATCATAGGTCACCATCAGGCAGCTGATCTTCGGCAGTCCGGGCGCGAGGTCCTGGAGGGATTCCACTGGCCGCGGCGGCGCGGCCAGCTTGATGGTCAGCGGGCTGTCGATGAAGCGGACGCCGGCGTCCCCGGCGGCGACCAGCAACCCTCGGATCAGGTCGGGCGTGGCGGCGGCCTGATCGATCAGCCCGCGCCGGAACGCCAGCGCCCGCTGGGCGGGTTCGCCAGCCAGCCGGTCCTGGCTGGCGGCGTCCAGGGCCGGGGTCGCCGTACCGATCAAGCCGTCGGCGTGACGATACTGGCCGTGCGCCAGGCTGCATCCCGGGTCTTGCAGCGGCGCGATCCAGCGCGCCACGGCGTCGCGGGTGGCCAGCTTGTGGTCGAGCGGCAGCACGACGATGACCGCGTCATCGGCCAGGCCGGCGGCATGGGTCCGCACGGCGGCGTCGAAGTCCTTGGCGGCCGCGTCGTGGCTGAAGCGCGGATCCTCGGGCAGCCGCAGCGGCGTCTTGGCGGGGCCGATCAGGTGGAAGGCGACGTCGACGTCCTGCTGCCGCACCAGGCTTTCGATGACGTCGTCGGCCCTACTGCGGGCCGAGGAACGGGCGCATAGACCTGGACGCGCGACGACGACGCGGCGGGCTCTGGCGGGGGCGCCGGAAACAGCACGTCCAGGCTGAAGCGACGGTTCTTGGTGACCTGGTCGACCATCGCGACCGGCAGGTCCTTGCTCTGCAGCAGCGCGTCGTTGGTGGCGATGGCGGCATGGTGATCGCCGACATAGAAGCAGGCGACCGCGTATTCGATCGGCAGCAGGTACTGGTAGACCATCGTCTCGACGAACAGCCGCTCGGCGTTCGGCATCGGCAGTTGCATCGCCTTGGCGAAGAACAGGTGCGACGTCCGGTATTCGCCCTTGGATTGGTAGTGCATGCCGATCCGGTACAACGGCCCCGCGCGGTCCGGATGGTATTCGAAGGCGGCGAGATAGGCTTCCAGCACCTCCGGCCAGGGCTTCTGCATCCGCTCGTGAAGGATCGCCAACTGGTACAGCGAGTACCAGACCTCTTCGGGCCAACCGCCCATCTCGACGCGACGCTTGTAGTGCCGCACCGCCAGTTCGTTGTCGCCGGCGTCTCGATAGCTCTGGGCCAGGTAGAACACGTTGCGCGCATTGCCTGGATCGCTGATCAGCGCCCGCTCCAGGATCAGCGCGTCGTGCCGATAGGTGTTGGGATCGCGCGCCCGCGCCCCGTCCGGATGGGGGATGGTCCGCAGCCCGGACACGAAGCCTTCGCTGTGGGGCGCGTCGCAGCAGATATATTCGTGCAGCACCCCCTCGTAGCGCCAAGGCAGGCGGTTGCGGACGATCGCCTTGCGCAGATAGATGCAGCCGCCGAAGCGGACTTCGAGATTGTAGGAATCCTGGTCGAGCGCCGGCATCGCGAAGCCCGGATCCGCCTCCAGCGTCTCGTCGGCGTCGATGACCAGGACGTAGTCGGCCTTTTCCCGCGCCGCCACGAGAGCCTCGGAGCGGTTGTGCGCGAAATCGACCCAGGGACGCTCGATCAGCTCACCCGGAATATCCTTCAGATGCTCGCGAATGATGTCCTGCGTGCCGTCCGTCGATCCGGTGTCGACGATGACCCAGTGGTCGATGAACGGCCGCACGGTGTCGAGGCACCGGCGGATGACCGGCGCTTCGTTCTTGACGATCATGTTGAGACAAATCGTGGCCTTGACCATTTACGCTGAAACCACTCCGCGAAGATGTACGCCGGTCGCATCCTGAACGAGTGCATACCGCTGTCCAGTGTAGGTTTGGGTTGAGTTCAGCGGATGCAGCGGATCCATCAGCACGCCGACCAGATCCCTCACATTCCCGCCCCCCGGGGCGTCGATCAGGCCGGCGAAGTTCAGCTGGCCCGCGCGGGCCAACGACAGGTCGATGCGCACGCCCGGACCGACGCAGGGGAAGCTGGGGGGCTGCTGCCCCGATCGCTCGACCGGGCGCGACAGGACGGTCAGCCCGACCAGAGTCCCGGTGACCGGGTCCTCGACCATGGCGATCGGCGCGCCCTCGCCGAACCCCAGGACGGGCAATCCCGGGAGGTTGACGATGATCGTGTTGGCCGCCACCGAGGGCGCGGCGTCCTTGCTAAGGATGGTCAGGCTGGTCGCCAGAATCTTCGGCGGACCGCCCGTCCCCTGGACCAGCCACACCAGCCCATTGGCGGCCGGCGCCGGGGGCAGTTTCGGTCCGTTGGGGTCAGTGCGCAGGAAGGTCTCGATCGCCGCGGCCGAGGTCGCGTCGGCCGCCCGGTCGAGCAGCACGAAATAGCCCGGCTCCTTGGGAGATCCAGTCTTCGCCCAGCAATCGTCGAGCGGGAGCGACGGCGCCGTCCCGGCGGCCAGAAAGGCCAGCCGGTTCTTTGGCCCCGCGCCGTCCGGCTGGTACAGCGACGAAGCGCCCGTCCTGATCAAGCTTGGCATCGCCCTTCCCTTCGATCCGCGTCGGGTTTCAACGCCTCACCGGGCCGGTGCCGGTGATGTAGTAGCTGAGCGTCGCGATCAGATCGCGGGTGTTCCCCGTCGGACCGCGCACCGCCGCCAACAGCTGATCCACCAGATAGGCTTGGGGCGGATAGCCGGTCGGGCCGGTCGGACCGCGCTGTCCCGTGGCGCCCTGCGGTCCCGTCGCCCCGGGGGCCCCCGTGGCGCCGCGCGTGCCCGTCGCGCCCGGCGAACCGGGAGCGCCCGGCGAGCCGACGCCGGTCGGTCCCCTGGGACCCGGCCCGCCATCGAAGCCCGTGGGACCGCGAACGCCCGTCGCGCCGGGCGAACCGGGCGCGCCTGGCTGGCCGACACCGGTGGCTCCCCTTGGTCCTGTCGCGCCCGGGAAACCCGTGTGACCACGATCGCCTGTCGGACCGCGCGCGCCGGTGACGCCGTCGTGGCCTGTCCGACCCGTCGCACCGGGGGAGCCCGTCGCGCCGGGGGCGCCAGGACCGCCCGTCGGACCGCGCCCGCCGGTCGCGCCGTCGTGACCCGTACGTCCCGTCGCGCCAGGAGCGCCCGTGGGCCCGGGGAAGCCCGTGGGGCCACGACCGCCCGTCGGTCCGGGAGGACCGGGCGGGCCGTGTCCCGACGGACCAGTGGACCCTGTGTGGCCCGTCGGTCCCCGCGCGCCGGTCGGGCCGCCAGGTCCTGTCGGACCGGCTGGACCCGTCGGGCCGCGTGCGCCGGTGGGGCCGACATGGCCGGTCAGACTGTTGACCACCAGGTAGTCCCAGTTCAGCGGGGCGTCGCCTTTTTCATGCTTCTTGTCGGCCACGGGTCGTTTCTCCCATCAGGTTTTGGTCCAATCGATCGCGTCGATCGGCAATACGAGGGTGTCGAGGCGGAGGATCGGCTTCTGGACCGAGCCGTCTCCGCTGGGCGCCGGCGTTTCGGTGAAGACGCTGGCGTCGAAGCTGAGATAGGCGGCCGCGCCCGAAGGCTGGTTGGCGTCGCGCCATTGCTTCACATCGGCCGCGAGCTCGGCCACCAAGGCGTCACGGGAGGCTCGCGTGATGGTCCGGATCGGCACCAGACGGATCGGCACGGTCGCCACCAGCGAGTCCGGGCCGGAACCATCGCCCGCCAGGGCGAAGCTGTAGCTGACCAGAAGCTGGAGGATGCTTTCGGCGAACACCGGCGACCAGGGCTGCAGCTCCAGCACCGCGTCGATCATGTTGGTCAGGTGGCCGGAAAGCGGACGCTTTGGCGCGGGCGGCACGGGGCCGGTCAGGCCGTTGACGTCGATCACGCTGCTGTTGGCGACGAACGGCGTCAGGGCGTCGACGAAGCGCACCATGGGCGTGCGGTAGATGAACTCCGGCCGCGTCGCCACCGCCCCGGTCATGCCCTTCGGGCCTAGCGGGCCGTTGGCGATCAGGTTCTCGTTCCGGGCGACATAGACGCCGCTCCAGACGTTCTTGTTCCGGATGATGTCGCGGTCGCGATACAGCAGGCGCAAGGTCGTGCGCTGATCGGCCGAGAGCCCCGGCGGGTAGAGATAGTAGCCGGCTCCGGCCTGGACCAGCTCGACGAAACCGGAGTCGGGCCCTGGGCCGGTGGGGGCCGTCGGGCTCTTCAGGAACACGCTGTCGGGCCACAGCGTCGGTCCCATCGCCGACATGCCCAGCGGGACCTCTGGCACGAAGGTGACGTCCCGCAGCGTCTGCGCATTGGGATCGATCCCGGTCAGCAGACGATAGGCGTAGGTCTCGGCCGGCCACTGCTGGCCCATGGCGTCGCCGAAGCCGTCGAACGCTTCAGCGACGGTCTTCGCCAGGGTCCGCAGGGTGGACACCGCCACGGCGGCCGTCTTGTTCTGCGTCGCGTAGGGCAAGCCGGTCAGTTGGGCCAGATCCTGCTTGAGCTCGGGCCACACCGTGACGAACTGGGCCAGGGCGCGCAGCAGCCGGGCCTTGGTCGGGTCCGAGATCGCCAGGCCCCCGCCGGACGGCGGCGTGCGATTGAACGCCAGCTCGACGTGGTTGGTGTCCTGGTCGGCGTTGCGGGTCTCGAAGTCGAAGCGATAGTCCCACTGGCGGGCCTTGGGGATCGTGTCGGCCTGTGGGTTGCTGACCGCCGCCGACTGCCCCACCAGCAGCGGCGGTGTCGGGTAGCTGCGCAGCGGCAACGGCGCCTGGACCTGACCGATGTCGGTGTCGACGCCCTGGTCGAACCCGCGCCCGGATCCGATCGGCAGGATGAAACTGAGCCACGAGGACGGGCGGTAGTCGCCGGCCTGCTCGACGTCGCGAATGTCGTACTCGATCTCGTTGATCACGTACTTCAGGTTCAGGAACAGCTTCTTGTACCGCGCCTCGTGATCGACGTGCATCAGGAAGGTCAGATGCGGCGGCTGGCCCGCTTCCGGCGCCAGCGACACCTTGGCGGTCGACAGCGTCAGGTCCGGCGAGAGGAAGACAAAGCTGAACGACTTGCCCGTGGCCAGAACCGCCGCGTTGCGGAGCGTGTTGGGGCCTGCCGGCAGATTTTCGATCGTCGCGCGCTCGACCAGCGTCCGCACCGTCACGCCGAGCGCGGTCGCGACCTCGTCTAGCGACGACTGCGGCGTGGCGGGGGCCTTCTTGCCGTCCAGCACGACCACGTACGAGGACAGGAAGATCCCCGGATACTCGCCGACCGCTTCGGCCAAGGTGCCGACGTCGACGCCGAAGAACCCGGCCATCAGGCTCATCGAGTCGCCTGAATTGACGGTGCGGTTGGCGACGACGATCGGCAGGGCGGCGCCGCCGTTCAACAGCGGTTGCGCGCCGATCCCGCCCGGCGGACGGATGAACGCCCGCCACTTGGCCCAATAGTCCGGGGTCGCCGGATCGGTGGACACGCCGAAATAGGCGGCGATCGATCGCAGGGTGTCGGTCGGCGCGACCGTGTAGGGCGGTTTGCCGCTGGCGGGATAGTCGACGCTGGCCCCGGTCTTCCAGACGCCGCGCGAGTCGAGGAGTTGCGCCGCGTAGAAGGCCGCGGAGACCTTGGCGTGGGCGCTGATCGCCTCGATCGTCGGCGCACCGGTCGGAACCGTCGGCGACTGCGGCACGACCTTGCCCGAGACCCGCGGCGGCAGCAGCTTGTCGTGGCCGGAGAAGTTGCCGGTGACGCCGACCGGATATTGGATGATCGCGTCCACCGAATAGGCGGTCGACAGCGTCGTCAGCATCTGTTGGTGCAAGGTCTCGCGCGCCGCTTCGATCCAGGGACCGAAGGTCGCGCCCGCCACGTCCAGGATGCTGGCGACATTGCCGCGCAGGCCCTGGGCCAGGTCCGCCTTGGCCCCGACGATCGCGTTGAAATCGCGCGCGCCCTGGCTGGCCGTGGGCGAGGCGGCGGCGGCCGGGAAGCCCGGCTCCGGCGCCAGGCTCGCGTCGCCGGAGACGACGCCCGCATTGGCGAAGCCGACCGGTCCGGAGACCCGGGCCGACACGACATCTGAGAACTGGCTCGGCCCTCCGGCTGTCTGCCAGGCCGACGGCACGGCGTAGGCGGGCGTCAGATAGACGTCGACGGCGTTGAGCAGCTGCTGCATCCAGCCGTCGAGATCGACCTCCTCGAAACGCCGGCTGGCCGTCGCGCCCAGCCCCAGCCCCGAGACGTAGTCGCGGACCACGACCGTGCCGGACAACGACTCCGTCGACAGCGGCGCCAGGGCGTAGAACTGCGGCTCGTTGGCCTTGACGCCGAAGTTGCTGACGCCGGTCGGACCGAAATTGACGGCCCAGACATGCGCTCGGTCGCTGGCGTCGGCGGCGATGCCGTGGCGCTTGCTGACGGCGGCCTTGAGCTTCTGATCCACGAAGGCGGCTTCGAAGGCCTCGGCGAAGGCGTCGAGCTGGAGGGTGTCCGATCCCTCGGCCACCCCTCGGGCGACCAGCGGACTGCTGGCCTGGAACACCCCGGTGGCGCCCTGGAAGTCGGGCGGCACCAGACCCGTGTCGCGGCTGACCTGAACGTCGACATGGCACGGGAAGATGAACCGCTCTTGCGGCGACGTGGCGCCGCGCGGCGGGATGACGGGCGCGAAGGGCGACGACAGCGGCGTGGCGCCGGGCGGCAGCAGGAACGCGTCGCCCACCGTGTTGATGTCCGGCGTGGCGGCGTTGGCCGCGATCAGGCCGTCCAGCGTGATGGTCGCCCCCGGATAGGCCGCGGCGAAGGCGGCGCTGAAGCCCTGGAACACCGTCGAGATCGTGTCGAAGGCGCCGACCGTGACGGGCTTCAGCCCCGTCGCGCCGGCGGGCGGGAGGATCGTGGCTCCGGTGCGCAGGAAGCCCTTGAGCGACTGATTGACCCCGGCCAGACGCCGGGCGCCGCTGACGGCCCCCTCTTCGCCGACGCCGAAGGCCTTGGCCAGGTCGTTCCAGGCAGGGCTCTGGGGTCCGGGGATCTTGGGCAGCGGCGCCGCGATCACGCCGTTCTGGCGATAGATGCCGGTCTGACCGGCGATGGCGGACACAAAGCCGTCGAAGGTCGGATAGCGCTGGGTCATCCCCGACCACAGCGACTGAAGGCTGTCCATCGGCCGCGCCGTGGCGCCCGCCACGACCGCGTCGTCGGCGAAGATGCCGGGGATCTGGCGATTGATCTCGGCGATCGCCGCCGCCCCCGTGGCGCCCAGGCCGAACAGCGCGCCGACGCTCGACAGGCTGGACTGACCGTCAGGCGCATAGCCGGCATAGGCCAGCGCCTGGTCGGCGGCGTCCCAATGGGTCAGCATCGGGATCTCGAGCTTGACCAGGCCGTTGAGCACGGCCCCGGCGTTGTACCGCGCCCACACCGTCTGGCTGACCTGCGACAGCTCGGCCAGGCCCGCCAGGGTGTCGCTGTCCTGCGGATCGCGGCAGGTGAAGTTGATGAACAGGGGCGCCCCCGTGGCGAAGAAGCCGAGCGTGGCTTGGTTCATGGTCGCCAGATCGGCGATCGGGCCCACGGCCGTCGGCAGGTCGGCCAGCGCGAAGCGCGGCTGCCCCGCCGCGCCGCCGGTCGAAGCCGGATCCGGCACGGTGAACGCGGCGTGCTTGATCGTGGCCTGGTCGGCGACGAGGTCGGCGGTGGCGGCGATCGCGGCGGCGAACTCGCCCAGCTTGATGGGCAGGGCATGGCCCGTGACCAAGGCCTGGAACGCGTTGAACAGCTTTTCGAGGGTGTCGAGGCCTGGGCCGGTGGTGACGGTGAAGGTCTGGCCCTGCACCGTCATGTCCAGGGGCACGCCGGCCGTCAGAATCGTCTCGACCAGATTGTCGACCAGGATCCCGACCTGGATCGTCGGATCCGCGGTGGGGTCGGAGGGACCGAAGTCCGGATTGCGCACCAGGCTGTAGACTGGACTGCTCAGGGCGGCGGCCACGGCGTTGAGGCTGCGTTGGGCGGCCGGTAGGCCGCCGGCCAGCTTCGACGTGCGCGACTTCGTGCGCAGGACCAGCCCGGGTTGCAGCGCAATGTCGAGATTGTTGGCGGCCAGCTCCTGGACGGTGAGCGGCGACGACGCGGCGACCGGCGCCCCGCGCGCCGTCGCTTCAGTCCCGCGCGCCGAGGCCCTCAGCCCACGCACGCCGCGCGGTCCACGCGGCGCCCCGAGGTTGGGCGCGCAGGTGATCGCCTCGCCGCTGGCGTTCTGGCCGATGACGAGCTGGCGCAGGCTGCTGAGCGCGGCCGCGCCGACCACGCGCGGCATGACCACGGGCCCACTGAACAGGCTCTTGGCGTCCACTGTCGCATTGGCCGAGGCCAAGGCGTCCAGCGTGGTCGAGTGCGCCAAGGCGAAGGCGGCCAGGGTTTGCCCCGCCACCGTCTCGTCGCTGACAGGGCTGAGCTTGCCCGCCGCGTCGGTGAACAGCTTGGCCTTGGTCACGAACGCCGTCATCGGCGCCTTGAGCGCGTCGCCCGCCAGCCTGACGTCGCCCAGGTTGCTGGACAGCGCGAACCCGACGTCGGTCTGCTGGACCTGGTAGAAGATCTGCCGGTAGCGTTCGCCGTCGGCCAGGGCGCTTTGCGACGCCTGGGTGAAGGACAGGCCCGAGCCGGCGATGTAGCGGTCGGTCTGGAACGACAGCATCGTGTCCAGCTCGGGTCCGCCCGCCCCCGGGCGGAACGCGAAGTCGAAGGCCGCGCCCGGCCATGACCCGACCCCGATCAGTGGATCGGTGTAGCCCAGCGTCGCGTTCAGCGGCGCGATCGGCTCCTGCGAAACCGTCTGGTTGCCGAACACGTCGTGGAACTGGAAGCGCAGCGTCGCCTGGCTGGACGGTCCCGCGACGCCGCGCGGCCCGGTGATCCCGCGATACGGATTGGCGGCGGCGTCAGGCAGCGCGACCGAACTCGGCGTCGCATTCGCCAGGCCGACATTGCTGACCGGCGCGGTCTGGCGATAGGTCCAGACGCCGGTGGCCGTGGGACCGGGCGGGACCGGCGGGATCGGCACGGCCTCGTTGCTGTCGGCGAAATAGGCGTTCCCGGCGACCGCGTAGCCCAGCAGGCTGTAGAGACTTCGCGTCAGGTCGCTCTGCTGTTGAGGATTCAACGGTCCCGACGCGCCGGACATGCCCGGCGTCGGATCGCGGCGGGTCAACTCGAACGCCACGCTGCCGGCCGGAACGTTGGCGACGCGCACCAGGTCAGCCGGCGTCGCATGGTCGGGATTCAGCTGGGCCCAGAGGTCAGCTCCGGTGCTGATCACGTTCTCGCCGACCACCGCGCAGTTGTTGAACGAGCGCAGGCCGCGCGTGGGCCGGGGCGCGGACTGGGCGCCCAGCATCAACACCACCCAGAGCTCGGCCTCATCCCCATTGGCGAACAGGCTGTCGGGCAGGCCGGCGCCGTCGACGGTCGCGTAGTTCAGGTAGTAGCCGCCCGAGGCCGTGATGCTGGCCTCCCACAGCAGCTTCAGGAAGGCGCCCGGCGCGGACAGCGGCGCGACATAGTCCAGCGCCACGCCGCCGGCGGCAGCGGCCAGTTGCACCCCGCTGTGGGTGACGGTCGAGAGATTGGCCTTGAGCAGCAGCGTCTGATCGGCGGCGATCTTGGCCGAGGCCAGGCCTTGCGGGTTGCCGCTGGTCGGATCGGGCGCGAAGAGCAGCGAGAGCGTGTCGCTGGGCTGCTCCGCGACGGCCAGGTGCATCCAGGCCTGCAACAGCGTGTCGCGTCCGTTCTCGTCGGCGCCGAGCACTAGGTAGCTGGTCCCAGCCCCCTGCCCGCCCGAACCCTGGCGACGGATCCTGAAGGGCGTCGCGCTGCCCCAGGCATAGCGCTGCAGCGCCCTGGGCGCCGCGCCGGGACGCGCGCCCGCCAGTTCGTAGGGTCGGGTCTGAGCGGTCGGGCCACGCGCTTGCAGCTCGCCCGCGACCTGGGCGTTCAGCGCGTCGGGGAACGGCCAGATCGTCGGTTCGCCGGCGATCGGGGCGGTCGGTCCGGTCGGTCCCGGCATGGCCACCGGCGCGGAGGCCTGCCAGTGCAGCGACTTCTGCAGCCCGTAATGGACCGGCGTCTCGTCATACAGCCGCGCGGCGGAGGGACCGCGCAGGATCTGCGGCGAGAAGGTGGGGCTGGGCGCGGCCTCGGCGAAATAGCCGCCCGTCAGGCCAAGGACCAGCGAAGCCAGCGCCTCGCTCGTGCCGGGAGAGGCCGGGCCGGCGGCCTGCCCGGCGACCGGCGTGCGCGCGAACTGGATCCAGTCGGCGGTGGCGCCCTTGGCGAAGGTCACCTCGTAGCTCGCGGTCAGCGACGCCGGGGCGGGCACCTGCTGGCCGATCATCTCGTAGAGACCCCACAGCTTGGTCTCCTCGGTCGAACCGAAGCCGGCCTTGTGGCCGGTGGGCCGGGCGACGCGCAGCCCGTTCATCAGGAAGCGCGACACCATCGCCCCGATGCGATTGGTCCGCCCGAACCTGATCAGGTCCTGGGTCAGTTCCCCGATGTCGCGGCTGGCGACATCGGGGATGGTCATCATCGGGCCGGCGGTCGCGCCGGGCGGCTGGAAGATGCCGACGTCCTTGGCCAACGCGTCGGCCAGTTCGTCCATCGTCAGGTTATAGCGCTGCGCCACCTGGGCCAGGGT
>NZ_JBFTZS010000027.1:0-33436 GCF_056406675.1 Caulobacter sp. P1_B12_2
GCCTACAACACCATCGCCTATGACGAGATCCCGCCCGAGCGGATGAGCGCGGCGACCAGCTTCTACGCCACCTTCCAGCAGCTGATGCTGTCGCTGGGCATCTGCGTCGGGGCGGGCGCGCTACATGTCGGCATGCAGCTGGGCGGAACGGACCATCCGCGCCTGCGCGACTTCACCCTGGCCTTCCTGGTGGTCACCGCCGTCTCGGCCTCGGCGACGATCTGGAACCGGCGGTTCTCGCCCCAGGCGGGGGCCGAGCTGAGCGGGCACGGAGCGGTCGAGCCCAAGTCACAGCGCGGCTGAGACGGGGCTTCCCCCGATGGACGCCCGCCCGCGCCCCGTGCCAACCTTGCGCCGCCGGGTGTCGACCGGCGCTTGGACGAGGCCGGCATGGACTTCATGAAACTCCTGCGCAGCTTCGAGGAGTTCCTCTTCGAGGCGACGTCCTGGCTGGTCTTCTATCCGCTGACCCTGTGGCGGGTGCTGGTCCGGCCGCTGGAGACCATGGCCTATTCCGACGCCGAGCAGGGCGACGCCGAGACCGGGCGCTACGACGACGCCCTTACGCCGCCGCTGTTCCTGCTGATCACCATCGTGGTGATGAACCTGATCGCCATGGCCGCGCACATGCCGACTCCGCAGGGGACCAACACCCTGCAGCACGCGATCTTCGCCTCGCCCCAGAACGCCGCCCTGTTCCGCGCCCTGATCTTCAGCCTGGTCCCGCTGGTCGCCGCCGTGGTCCTGCTGCGCCGGCAGGGCGCGCGGTTGTCGCGCGAGAGCCTGCGTCCGCCCTTCTACGCCCAGTGTTACCTGGCCGGACCGACCGTGGTCTTCCTGAACGGCGGCGCGATCATCTTCCAGCGCCACGACATCTCCAACGCCTGGGGCCTGGGGTTGATGGCCGCGGGAATGATCTGGTTTCTGACCGTTCAGACCCGCTGGTTCGCCAGCCGGCTGGGGATCGGACCGCTTCGGGCGGCGGGGCTGGCCGTGGAGGCGCTGGTGCTGGCCCTGGCGGCCTTCCTCGCCGTCATCATCCCCGTGGCCCTGTTCTGACGCGGATTAAGAAAACTAAGCTTTGTAAATCGGGTGACGCCGCCCGCTTCCTCCGTCTAGGGTCCCGCCCAAAGTCGGAGGAGAATCCCATGCGTCTTGGACTGGTGCTGACCGCGATCGCGGCGTTGGCGACGTCTCCGGCCTTGGCCAGCCAGGACAAGACCCCGTACGGCGCGGTCGACCCGTTCATCGGCACGGGCGGCGACGGCCACACCTTCCCCGGCGCGGTCGCTCCGTTCGGCATGGTGCAGCTGAGCCCCGACACCGACATCCTGCCGTTCAAGCAAAGCTACGCCCGCGCCGCCGGCTACCGCTACAGCGACCCCACGATCCTGGGCTTCTCGCACACCCACTTCTCCGGCTCGGGCCATTCGGACCTCGGCGACATCCTGCTGGCCCCGGTCAGTGGCGAGGCGAAACTGGAGCCCGGCGAGGCCGACAAGCCGGGCTCGGGCTACCGCTCGCGCTTCAGCCACGACGGCGAGATCGCCCAGCCCGGCTATTACGCCGTGACCCTGACCGACAGCCAGGTGCGGGCCGAGCTGACGGCCGGCCTTCGCACCGGCATGYATCGCTACGCCTTCCAAAAGGGCGCGCGGGCCCAGGTGCTGCTCGACCTGCGCACCTCGATCTACAATTACCCGGGCAAGGTTTCGTGGTCGCGGATCCGCGTGGCCGAGGACGGCACGATCACCGGCATGCGCGAGACGCGCGGCTGGGCGCCCGGCCGCCAGCTCTATTTCGCCATCCGCTTCGACCGGCCGCTGGTCGGCAAGGCGCTGTACAACAAGGAAGAGGCCGTCCCTTACAAGGGGTTCGCCCAGCCCGGCAGGACCGCCTTCGACCGCGCCCAGATGGAGGGCCGGGCCCTGGTCGGCGTCTTCGATTTCGGGACCCTCGACGGACCGCTGGTCGCCAAGGTCGCCATCTCGTCGGTCAGCGAGGAGAACGCCGTCCTGAACCTGTCCAGCGACGAGAAGGGCTTCGACTTCGACGGCCTGCGGGCCCGCACCCGGGCCGACTGGGAGAAGGCCCTGGGCGCGGTCGAGATCGCCGCTCCGGCGCAGACGCGGACCAACGTCTACACCGCCCTCTACCACACCCTGCTGGCTCCCAGCGTGTTCAGCGACGTCGACGGCCGTTATCGCGGGCCGGACAACGAGGTCCACACGGCCAAAGGCTACACCTTCCACTCGACCTTTTCGCTGTGGGACACCTTCCGCGCCGAGCACCCGCTGCTGACCCTGGTCCAGCCGGAAAGGCGCACCAGCGATGTGGTCAATTCGCTGATCGCGTCCCAGCAGGAGAGCCCGTACGGGATCCTGCCGGTCTGGCAGTTCCACGGCCAGGAGACCTGGACGATGATCGGCTATCACGCCGTGCCGGTGATCGCCGACGCCTACATGAAGGGCATCCGGGGCTTCGACGAGAAGGCCGCGCTGGACGCCATGGTCAAGAGCGCCACCTATGCGCCCTATGGCGGCCTGGGCGACTACATGGCCCTCGGCTACGTGCCGATCGACAAGGAGCCGGAGGCGGCCTCCAAGACCGTCGAATACGCCTATGACGACTGGACCATCGCCCGCATGGCCAAGGCCATGGGGCGGAACGACGTGGCCGCGACCTTCGAGAAGCGGGCCGGAAACTGGCGCAACAGCTTCGACGTGAAGACCGGCTTCCTGCGGGCCAGGAAGAGCGACGGGACGTTCCGCACGCCGTTCGACCCGACGGCGATCAACTACGGATCCGACTACACCGAGGGCAACGCCTGGCAATATTCGTGGTTCGCGCCGCAGGACCTGGGCGGGATCGTCGGGCTGCTGGGCGGCGACGCGGCGACGGTGAAGAAGCTGGACGCCATGTTCGACTTCGACAATTCGAAGATCGACTACTCCCACGCCGAGGACATCGCCGGCCTGATCGGCCAGTACATCCACGGCAACGAGCCCAGCCACCACGTGGCCTACATGTACGACTACGCCGGCGCCCCGTGGCGCACCCAGGCGCGGCTGACCCAGATCGTGAAGAGCCAGTACAAGCCGACGCCGGACGGCCTGTCGGGCAATGATGACCTGGGCCAGATGTCGGCCTGGCTGGTGTTCACCTCGCTGGGCTTCTATCCGGTCGCGCCGGGCTCGAACGAGTATGTGATCGGCCGGCCGTTCGTGGAGAGGGCGGTGCTCAACCTGGAGGGCGGCAAGCGGTTCACGGTGCGGACCGTTGGCCTGTCGGACACCGCGCCCTACGTCGGTTCCGTCACCCTGAACGGCAAGCCGCTGACGCGGAGCTTCCTCCGCGACGCCGAGATCCGGGCCGGCGGCGAGCTGGTCTTCACGATGAGCGCCACGCCGAACAAGGCGTGGGCGTCGGGGGTCAAGGATCGGCCGATGTCGATGACGGGGTACGTGCGGTAGGGCGCTACGGTTTGACCCGCTCCAGCACCAGCAGCGACACCCCCTGGCGCGGCAGCTGGAAGGTCAGGGTCAGGCCGTCCTTGGCGCGAACCGGTGGCGGGCCGTCGATCGCGGCCAGCCCGCTGGCCTGTTCAAGGGCGTCATATTGGGCCTTGGTCGGGGCCGGGGGCGCGCCCATCCGCCGCCAGGCGCCGTAGACATTGCCGTGCTCCTCATCGACCCGGTAGTGAACCAGCTTGGCGCTGGCGAAGGCGCGGGGCAGGTCCTTGACGACCAGGCGCACCTCGGCGGCCGGACCGGGCAGGTCATCGTCATGATAGTTCCAGACCATGATCGCCAGGCGGTCCGGGCCCAGGCTGGCCAGGGTCCCGACATCGGGGCGGCCGCGCACGCCCTGGGTCAGGATCTCGTCGAGCGGGATCTGTCCCGAACTGCTCGCCGCGATCCGCTCGGGGCCCATCAGGCTGAACATCCGGAAGACATTGACCACCGCCAGGTCGAGCCCGTTGCTCGACAGCTGGCGGAAGCCGGCGAAATAGGGCTGGTCCTCGAACTCGAAGGCCCAGGTCAGGGCGCCGTCCAGGGTGACGCCGTGGCGGGCGGCCAGGTCATGCTCGCGGGCGAAGCTGGCGGCCGTGTAGCTGGAATAGACCGTGCCGTTGCGATAGCCGAGGTAGGGACCCTGGCAGGCGGCGCAGCCTTCGGGGTCGGACTCGCCGATCACGATCGGCTTGTTCTTGAGGGCCGGTCGCGCGGCGATCATGCCAAAGCCCTTGTCGATGCCCGCCAGCTGGGCGGCGATCCCCATCCGGACGTGGCCGTCGACGAAGCTGGGCGAGCCCTTGGCGTGGAAGGCCAGGAAGTCGGTCGGCGTGCCCTTCTGGCCGGTGGCGTAGTTGGTCCCTTCGCTCACATGGGTGAGGAAGTCCTCCATGAACTGGCCGCCGCTGCCGGCCACGTCCGGTCCGCCGACCTTGGCCGTGGGCAGGGCCCGCCGGACCCCGGCGACGGCGTAGTCATGCAGCTTGTGGAACTCCTGCGGCGTGCCCTTCCAGTAGGCGGGACCGTTGGGCTCGTTCCAGACCTCGAAATACCAGGTCTCGACCTCGGCCCGGCCATAGCGTTCGACGCAGTGGCGGACCCATTGGTAGGCCAGCTCCGACCACTTGTCGTAATCCTTGGGTGGATAGCCCCAGCCGCCGCTGATCAGGTTGTAATCGAACCCCGGCCGCCAGGCGTGCTGGTAGGGTTCGGGATGGGTCGACAGGGCCTGGGGCATGAAGCCGATCTGCACATAGGGCCGGACCCCGTTGGCCAGATAGGTGTCGAACAGGTGGTCGAGGATCGTCCAGTCATAGACCGGGCGGCCCTGGGCGTCCTCGGTATAGACATTGGTGCTGCCCCACTTCAGGGCGGGGGTCCCGTCGCCGGTGTTGAGCAGGTTGTGGGTGCGGAAATAGACCGCCTTGGGCGCCAGGGCTCCCAGATGGCTCAGCAGCTTGCGGCCGTCCTTCATGGTCGCGTAGTTCGGCTCGTCGGCCCCGAAGAACCGCCAGATCGGCCGCAGCTCGCCGACCGGCTTGCCGGCGTCGACGGTGATCTCGACTGGAACGGCGCGCGGCGCCTGGGCCAGCGCCGGCGGTCCCGCGAGCAGCAGGGCGGCCAGCAGGCCGAGAGCAACACCGTTGCGCATGATTTCGTCCCTCCCCGCCGCGGCGTCGTGCTTTACGCCGTCGGACGGGACCCAGCATGCATCGCCAGGGTGGCGACCGCAATTGTAGGACAAAAGAAACCCGGCTCGACTCAGAATCCCAGGCAGGTCGGTTGGGTGAGGATCAGCACCGCTTCCTGCGAGAACCGCGTCTTGTAGGCCTGGCGCACGGCGGAGAGCTTGTCCTCGTCGCCGGCGCGGCCGGGTAGGACGAGGATCACGATCTTGGACGGCTCGCGACCGACGACGCCATTGGCCCCGCGCCACTGGCCGGCAGCGTCGAGCACGGTCAGGCCGGCGGGGAAACGGGGGGTCAGTTCGGCGTCGACGAAGGCCTTGAAGTCGGCTTCCGAGACACCGAGATCGCCACCGATGTTGCGACCGAAGAACAGCTCCACCGTACGGCCCGGACCCTGGCCCACCGGGCAGGTGGCCGGCGCCAGGCTGGCGCAGCCGGAGAGCACCGCCCCGCTGGCCGTCAGGCCAAGGAGGGCGAGGAGCCGCATCCTAGCCGCCCACCGCCAGGTCGTCGGCGTGGATCATCGGGCCTTCGGTGAACCCCAGCTCGGCCTCGATGGCGTCCGAACGCAGGCCGGCGATGCGATGGGCGTCGGCGCTGTCGTAGCGGACCAGGCCCCGGGCGACCTCGCGGCCGTTCTCGTCGCGCACCCGGACCGCGTCGCCCTTGTCGAACGGACCCTCGATGGCGCGCACGCCGGCGCAGAGCAGGCTCTTGCCCTTGATCAGAGCGGCGGCGGCCCCGGCGTCGACCGTCAGCCAGCCCTGGGGAGCCAACGAACCGGCGATCCAGGCCTTGTAGGCCGCGGCGGGCGAGGCGCCGGCCTCGATCACGGTGGCCAGGGCCCCGTCCTCGATGGCCTGAAGCGGAGCAGGGCGCGAGCCCAGGGTGATCAGGGTGGCGCAGCCGGCGGCCCGGGCGATGCGGGCGGCGGCGATCTTGGTGGCCATGCCGCCTGTGCCCACGCCGGTGGCGGCGTTGGCGCCCTCGGCCATGCCGGCGATCTCGGGCGTGATCTCGGTCACCCGCTCGATGTGGGTGGCGGTCGGATCACGGCGCGGGTCGGCGGTGTAGAGGCCGTCGATGTCGGACAGCAGCACCAGCAGGTCGGCGCCGACCATCTGGGCCACGCGGGCGGCCAGGCGGTCGTTGTCGCCGTAGCGGATCTCCTCGGTCACCACCGTGTCGTTCTCGTTGACCACGGGCACGACGTTCAGGGCGATCAGGGTCTCGGCGGTGGCGCGGGCGTTCAGCCAGCGGCGGCGGGTCTCGGTGTCGTCGCGGGTCAGCAGGATCTGGGCGGCGACCACGCCGTGCGGCTCCAGCGCCTCTTCCCAGGCCCGCATCAGCACCGACTGGCCGGCGGCGGCGGCGGCCTGCTTCTCGGGCAGGGTTAGGGACTTGGCGCCGGTGAGGCCGAGGCGGCGGCGGCCCAGGGCCACGGCGCCGGACGACACGACCACGACCTGCTGGCCCCGGGCCCGCAGGCGAGCAACGTCGGCGCAGAAGGCGTCCAGCCAGGCGCGGTCGGCCGCCCCGGTGGCGGCGTCGRCCAGAAGGGCCGAGCCGACCTTGAAGACGATCCGCCTGGCGCGGCTGAGCGCTCCCCCCGCTGCTCCCCCCTGGGCGGACATCAGGGTTGCCAGCCCCCCGGGGTTTCCTCCTCGGGCGCCTCGTCGATCGCCGCCTCGGCGGGGGTCTCGCCCCGACGGATGCGCACCTGGATGAAGGCCGCGCGCAGCAGCTCGGTCACGCCTTTGCCGGAGACGCCGGAGACCAGCATCGGCTTGATGCCGGAGACGGCCTCGAGTTCGGCGCGCTTGGCTTCCAGCGTCTCGGGATCCAGCGCGTCGATCTTGTTCAGCGCCAGGATCTCGGACTTGTCGGCCAGCTCGTCGCCATAGGCTTCCAGCTCGGCGCGGATCGTGGTCCAGGCGGTGGCGATGTCGTCCTGCGTGCCGTCCACCAGGTGGATCAGCACCGCCGAGCGCTCGACGTGGCCCAGGAAGCGGGTGCCCAGGCCCGCGCCCTCGGAGGCGCCTTCGATCAGGCCGGGAATATCGGCCATCACGAAGCGCTCGCTGGTCGACAGGTCGACCATGCCGAGGTTGGGCGTGAGGGTGGTGAACGGATAGTCGGCGATCTTCGGCTTGGCCGCGCTGGCGGCGGCCAGGAAGGTCGACTTGCCGGCGTTGGGCAGGCCGACCAGACCGACGTCGGCGATCAGCTTCAGCCGCAGCCAGACCCACAGCTCCTCGCCGTCCTGGCCCGGATTGGCGTATTTCGGGGCCTGGTTGATCGGACCCTTGAAGTGCAGGTTGCCCCAGCCGCCGTTGCCGCCCCTGGCCAGGCGCAGGGTCATGCCGGCGGTGTCCATGTCGGCGATCAGCGTCTCCTTGTCCTCCTCCAGCACCTGGGTGCCGACGGGGACCTTGAGCACGACGTCGTCGCCGGCCGCGCCATGGCGTCCGCGGCCCATGCCGTGGATGCCCGTGCCGGCCTTGAAGTGTTGCTGATAACGGTAGTCGATCAGGGTGTTGAGCCCCTCGACCGCCTCGATCCAGATGTCGCCGCCTCGGCCGCCGTCCCCACCGTCGGGGCCGCCGTATTCGATGTACTTCTCGCGTCGGAACGAGACCGCGCCGCCGCCGCCGTTTCCGGAGCGGACATAGATTTTGCACTGGTCCAAGAATTTCATGAGCGTCTTTTGTCGCAAGGCGGCTTGTCCGTCGAGCCGAAACAGGTCCGCGGCCAAGCCTTGCGAGCGTTTAAAGGCCGGAATCCGGGGGTTATGGCGACGCTTTGCCGCGTCGAACCGCGTTCGTCATCGTGACGAAATGTTAAAAGAGATCATGCGACAAACGATCTCATGAGGAAACCGACAGGACCATTGCGCTGGGAGGGATGGCGTTGACGACGATTTCTGACGCCGATTTTGCGCATGACCTTCAGGATCTGACGCTGCCGACCCTGTGTCGCAAGTACACCCACGAAGCGTCGCTCCATCGGAACATGCTGATGAGCCGGGGCACGGGTCTGGCGCCCGAATGGCGCGACTTCCGCGCCTTCCTGAGCGCCATCGGCCGCCGCCCGACCGAAGAGCACAATTTCACCCTGCTCAATCGCAACGAACGCACCTACGGCCCCGGACGGGCGCGCTGGATGACGCCTGACGAACAGGCCGTCCACGAGGAAGAGTTCGACCGCCAGCAGGCCGCCAAGAGCCGCGAAACCCATCAGCTGCTGCACCAGGCCGCGGCGATGAAGCGCGCCCAGGCTCCGAACGCCCAGAATTTCGGTCAATGGACCCCGATGGCCGGCCGTCAGGTCAGCTACACCGAGGTGGCCAAGCGCCTGGCGATCCCGATCAACGCCCTGAACAAGACCATGGCCGACGGCCGCTCGGCCGACGAACTGGTCAAGCGCTCGGGCTCGGCCCAGGAACTGATCAATCCCGACCTGCAGTGGCTGCCGCCGGACCCGACCCGCAAGGCCAATTTCTTCGAAGCCTTCCGCATCTGGCACATGCAGGTGCAGCCGCAGTTCGCCCGCGCCGCCACGCCGACGTTCCTGTTCCTCTACATCGCCCTGCCGGTGATGAAGGAATGCCGCGACGAGCTGATGGCCCTGAGCCTGTGGAATCCGCTGGGCCAGCGGGCCATGAACGCCCGCGACACCCACGTGGCGTGGAAGAAGTATTGCGAGTTCATGCCGCGCGCCCAGGTGGCGATGATGGAAATCCCGATCTACGCGACCTATTCGCTGCTCAGCGATCTGGACGCCCTGTGCGAGCGGATCATCGTCGCCGAAAAGCGCTTCCGCGAAGGCCCGCAAAAGGTCATCGCCACGCACCGCGCGGCCTGATCTTCCCTCTTCCCCTTGCGGGGAAGGTGGCGGCGCAGCTGCCCGATGAGGGGCCTCTCAAAAGCAAAAGCCGCGATCAGCCGAAAGGCCGGTCGCGGCTTTGTCGTTTTTCAACCCCTCGCCCGACCCGCTTCGCGGGCCACCCTCTCCCGCAAGGGGAGAGGGATCGCGCTAGGCCAGCCAGACCATCATCCGGGTCGGCACGGGTTCGCCCCGCGCCGTCGACGGCTTGTGCTCGACGACGCCCGTGTAGAGGAAGCCGGTCTTGACCAGCACCTGGCCCGACGCCGGGTTGTCGGCGAAGTGGCCGGCGACGACCAGCTTCTTGCGCCAGTCGGTCCGGGCCCAGGCCAGGGCGCCCTGGGCGGCTTCCGTCGCCAGGCCGCGGCCCCAATAGGGCTGACCGACCCAGTAGCCGATTTCCAGGTGGCCGTCGGGSGGGGTGAAGAAGCCCAGCACCCCGACCACGCCCTCGTCCTCCAGGTCGATCACGAAGGTGGAGTCCTTGCGCCGGTCCTGGACCTGGCAGCGCGCGACGAAGCCGTCGGCGTCGCCCTGGGTGTAGGGCCAGGGCATGCGGGTGGTCATCTTGGCGATCGCATAGTCGCCGCACAGCGCCGCGATCCGCGACGCGTCATCGGATCTGGGAGCCCGCAGCCTCAGCCGCCGCGTCTCGATGATCGGACTCTTCTCGATCACGCACATCGCGCGCCTCCCGTTCTCTCGGTCCTTCTAGGTGGGGACCGTGTCGCTCGGATTTCAGGCCTGGGGTCCTTTTGGGGCCAAGAAATTTCGAGCGCGGACAAAACAAAAGCGGGGAGCCCGGCGTTCCGGACTCCCCGCTTAGGTTCGTCTGTCCGGATCGTCTTTCTTGAGGAAAGCGCGACCCGGTCTCTACGAGGTTCGCGCTATTCGGCGGCCTGAGCCGGAGCAGCTACGTTCACGTAGGTACGGTTGTTGCGCTTGGTGACAAAAGCCACCGCACCCTCGATGAGGGCGAACAGCGTGTGGTCCTTGCCCATGCCGACGTTGGCGCCGGGATAGAACTTGGTGCCGCGTTGGCGGATGATGATGTTGCCGGCGGCGACCTTTTGGCCACCGAACTTCTTCACGCCAAGACGACGGCCGGCCGAGTCGCGACCGTTGCTCGAAGAGCCGCCTGATTTCTTGTGAGCCATAGTGGCCTCCTAGTTCCTAGATCCGGTTTCTCTGGAGAGACCTGGATCGAGCTAATCGTTCATTGAGCCCCGTGAGGGTCTCAGGCTTCGGCTTCCGGAGCAGCTTCGGTCGCGGCCTTCTTCGGCGCGGCCTTCTTCTTCGGAGCGGCGGTTTCGGCCTCGGCCTTCACCGGCATGCTCGGGATCGTCGCCGGGACGGCGGCGTCACCCAGGCCGCGGGCGCGGGCGTTCAGGATCACCTTGGGGGTCAGGTCGATGACGCCGTCCCACTTGGTTTCCTTGCCGGCGCCGGCCACCGAGGTCACGCGCACGACCGACTCGGTCTGGCGGTGGCCACGGGTGCGGCGATAGCCCTGACGGCGGATCTTCTTGAAGATCTTCACCTTCTCGCCCTTGCGGGTTTCGAGAAGGGCGCCGGTCACGACCGCGCCTTCAATCAGGGGAGCGCCGATCGTCACGGCCTCGCCTTCGCCAAGCATGAGGACTTCGCCGAAAGCGACTTCCGAGCCCGGTTCACCGTCGAGCTTTTCGACAACCAGCAGGTCGCCGGCTTGGACCCGGTACTGCTTGCCGCCGGTTTTGATCACCGCGTACATAGGTTAGCGCCTTAAGAAACGTGCGTTCGCAAAATTGGGAACGCCCGCCAGGAAACCCAGCGGGCGAGGGGGCGGACTTATACAGCCGAAGCCCCGTGAGTCAACGGCGAGATGAGACATTCGCGTGACCCGCCGGCAACGCCCCGACGCGAATGCGAGAGTCATATGAGGGCTGGCGTGTTACAATATAACAGTCTAAAGCTCGGCGCGTGAACACGACCTTCTTCGCCTCCGTCGCCGCCACCGGTTTTGCCGTGGCCTTTCTGCATGCGGCCCTGCCGACGCACTGGCTGCCGTTCGTGCTGGTGGGCCGCGCCCAGAAGTGGACGACGGGGCGCACCCTTGGCGTCACCCTGCTGGCGGGCCTGGGCCATGTGGGCCTGACGATCCTGCTGGGCCTGGCGGTGGTGGCGGCGGGCCTGGTGGCCGAGCCGCACCTGGGGGGCTACTTCCATTGGATCGTCGGCGGACTGATGGCCGCGATCGGCCTCTTCTATCTGGTGCGGGGCCGTCATCGGCACGCGACGATGGACGGGGCCCGCAAGTTCGCCTCCGACCGGGCGGCCATCACCGCCCTGGTGCTGCTGCTGACCTTGTCGCCGTGCGAGGCCTTTCTTCCCTATTATCTGGCGGGCATGGAGCACGGGGTCGGCGGCTTCCTGGTGCTCAGCGCCGTGCTGCTGACCGCCACCTCGGCGGGCATGCTGGTGTTCACCGGCCTGAGCCTGGCCGGCTTCAACCGCCTGGGCCTGGACCGGCTGGAGCAGTACGAGGAGATCATCCTCGGCGGGGCGCTGATCCTGATCGGCGCGGCCGTGGCTTTTCTGAAGACCTGAACGCCGGGATGAGCGGCTTATAGGACTGGGATTGAGCCGCGCGCTTCCCCCCGGCCCCTATCGCTCCTAAATAGCGGCCATGACCAACACCGCTCCCGCTCCCCCCCTTGTCGCGAATGGCAAGATCCCCGTCACGGTGCTGACCGGCTATCTCGGCGCCGGCAAGACCACCCTGCTCAACCGCATCCTCACCGAGGAGCACGGCAAGAAGTACGCCGTGATCGTCAACGAGTTCGGCGAGGTCGGCATCGACAACGACCTGGTGGTCGGGGCCGACGAGGAAGTGTTCGAGATGAACAACGGCTGCGTCTGCTGCACGGTGCGCGGCGACCTGATCCGGGTTTTGCAAGGGCTGATGAAGCGCAAGGGCGGCTTCGACGCCATCGTGGTCGAGACCACCGGCTTGGCCGATCCGGGTCCGGTGGCCCAGACCTTCTTCGTCGACGACGACGTCAAGGCCCGCACCTATCTCGACTCGGTCACCGCCGTGGTCGACGCCAAGCACATCCTGCTGCGCCTGGGCGACAGCAAGGAAGCCGTCGAACAGATCGCCTTCGCCGACCAGATCGTGCTGAACAAGACCGACCTGGTCTCGGAAGACGACCTGCGCCACGTCGAGGCTCGCATCAAGCGCATCAACCCGCTGGCTCCGATCCACCGCGCCCAGCGTTCGAACGTCCCGCTGGACGCCATCATCGGCCGGCGCAGCTTCGACCTGGAGCGCATCACCGAGTTGGAGCCGGACTTCCTGAACCCGGCCCACGGCGAGGCGGGTCACGTGCACGACGAGCACTGCGGCCACGATCACCATCATCACGACCATGGGCACGTGCATGACGAGCACTGCGGCCACGACCACCACCACGGTCATGACCACAAGAGCGACATCCACGACGACGGCGTGAAGGGGATCTCCCTGACGCTGGACAAGCCGGTCGACGGGCAGAAGATCACCGTCTGGCTCAATGAACTGCTGGCCCGTCGCGGCGTCGACATCCTGCGCGCCAAGGGCATCATCGACGTGAAGGGCGAGGAGCGCCGCCTGGTGTTCCAGGCCGTGCACATGATCCTGGAGGGCGACTTCCAGCGTGCGTGGACCGACAAGGACAAACGCTACAGCCGCATGGTGTTCATCGGCCGCGACCTCGACGAGGCGGAGCTGAAGGCCGGGTTCGAAGCGACGGCGGCCTAGGGGCTCATCCACTTGCCCCACCTGACGGCGAAGCGATCCGTAGGGGGCAAGTGATCGCCGCACGACCAAAAAGCCCGGAACTTGAGTTCCGGGCATTCGCGTTCTACCGAATCTCCTCGTTGACGATCCCGATCTGGGTCCAGCCTTCGGTGTGGACCCGGTCGATCACGCCCATCAGCGCCTCGTAGGGCACGTCGGCCTGGGCGCTGACCATCAGGCGTTGGTCCTTGCGCGGACCCTTCTGGCCGTTGGCGGCGAAGCTGGCGCTCAGGTCTTGGGGCAAGGCCTCCAGGCTGGTGGGCTGCCCGGCCAGATAGAGCGCGCCCGAATTCTGGATGGTGATCAGCACGGGCGGTTCGGACGGGACCGCGGTCTGCTTGGCCGGCGGCATGTCGAGCTTGATCGAGGTGGTCGCCATCGGCACGGCGACCATGAAGATGATCAGCAGCACCAGCAGGATGTCGACGAACGGCGTGACGTTGATGTCCGCGTTCTGCTTGATCGTATAGGCGCCGCCGCCTGCGCCCGCGAGTTTAGCCGCCATGACCTGTCTCCTCCTCAAACCTGGGGTCGGTAGAAGTTACAGTTGTAGTCTGGCGTCTTTCTTACATTTGTAAAGCGCCTGGACGGCAGGCGCGAAAAAGGGGCCGGACGCTGGCGTCCGGCCCCTGATTTCTCGCGATCGTCGAAGGATCCTAGTGGATGTCTTCGTTGATCAGGCCGACCTTGTACCAGCCGCCGGTCTGCAGGGCGTTCAGCACGCCCATGAAGTCGGCATAGGTCACGTCGGCGTCGGCGCGGACCATGACGCGCTGGTCGTCCTTCGGGCCGGCCTGGTCGTTGGCCACGAACTTGGCCTCCAGGTCGAACTGCAGGTTGTCCAGGCTGGTCTGCTTTTCAGCGATGTACAGCGCGCCCGACTTCTGGATCGAGATGAACACCGGCTCTTTCGGCTTCGGCGCGTCCGGCGGCGGGATCGTCGCCGGCGGAAGGTCGACCTTGATCGCCACGGTCGCCATCGGCACGGCGACCATGAAGATGATCAGCAGCACGAGCAGAATGTCGACGAAGGGCGTGACGTTGATTTCGGAGTTCTGGCCCAGGGAGTAGCGACCGCCACCACCGCCGGAGAGTTTAGCCGCCATAGCCTGACTGTCTCCCAAGGGCCGCGTCTGTCGCGGTCCCGTAAATGTTAGATCGCCACGTCTGGCTCAGACCGGCGCGGAAGTAAAGCCCGAGGACGCGGCGCAATGGCAACCCCTTTTGTGAGTCTTTTTGGCGGAACGGCGTTCAAGTGACGGGTTGCTCAACCCTGGCTCGCGTGCTGGGCGACTAGGCGCCCGCATCGGGGCGCGGTATGGCGCGCGGATGATCTATTCCTTCGACGCCTATGTCACCGCCGCCCTGTTCGATCGCGCCGGCCGCGCGGCCTTCGCCCTGGGCGACGGCACGGTCCGATTCGAATCCCCCCATGAAAACGGGGAAGACGGTTTCGTCACGGTCGAGGCCCACGACGGCGCGGTGCTGGCCGCCGCCGTCCACCCCTCGGGTCGCGGGATCGTCACCGGCGGCGACGACGGCAAGGTGGTCTGGAGCCGGGTCGAGGGCGACGAGGTCGCCGCCACCCTGGTGGCCGAGGTCAAGGGCCGCTGGATCGAGCACGTGGCCGCCAGCGCCGCCTCCGGCCTGATCGCCTTCAGCGCCGGCAAGGAGGCCCACGTCCGCGACGCGGCCGATCCGAAGTTCCTGCGCGTCTTCGCCCACGACAAGACCGTGTCGGGCCTGGCCTTCGACCCCAAGGGCCGTCGCCTGGCCACGGCGGGCTACGGCGGCGTCTCGCTGTGGTGGGCCAAGATCGAAGGCCAGAAGCCGCAGGTGATGAAGTGGGCCGGCAGCCACATCGCCGCCGCGTTCAGCCCCGACGGCAAGTTCCTGGTCTCGGCGATGCAGGACAATCAGCTGCACGGCTGGCGCCTGGCCGACGGCAAGGACATGCGGATGGGCGGCTATCCGTCCAAGATCAAGAGCCTGGCCTTCTTCGACAAGGGCAACCTGATGGTCACGGCCGGCGCCAACGGCGCCGTGGTCTGGCCGTTCGCCGGCGCCAGCGGCCCGATGGGCAAGGAAGCGGCCGAGATCGGCTTCTCGCGCGATTCGATGGTGGTGCAGGTCGCCGGCGTCGACGCCTTGCCGGTCGCCATCGCCGGCCAGGACAACGGCAAGATCTGGGCCGCCCACATGCGGTCCGGCCGCATCGAGACCCTGAAGGCCGAGAAGGGCGCGGCGATCAGCGCGGTGTCGGTTTCGGCGGACGGCGCGCGGCTGGCCTGGGGCGATGAGGACGGCGAGGCGGGCGTGATGGCGATCCCGGCGCTGGAGACGCGGTTCTAGGGGTTAGAGCCCCGCCAACACCTTCACCACCGCTTCCACCACGGCCTCGTCGGTATCCCGCAGCCCGTCCTGCACGAAGCCCAGCTTGTAGGCGCGGTCCTCGTGGCCCTGGCCCAGGCCATAGGTCATCGGCGCGCTGCACGAGCCGTGCACCTCGCTCACCCCGGTCCGCGCCACCAGTTGCGCGACATTGGCCGGATTGACCCCGCCGCCGGCCAGGATCGCGATGCGGCCGGCCGCCCGCTCGACCAGCGCCGCGATCGTCTCCGCCCCGGCCATGGCGTTGAGGGCGCAGCCCGAGGTCAGGATACGCTCGAAGCCCAGGTCGATCGCCGTCTCCAGCGCCGCGAACGGGTCGGGCGTCAGGTCGAAGGCCCGGTGCAGGGTCACGCCCAGGCCTTCGGCGTGGGCGACCAGCATGGCCAGCGCCTCGACGTCCAGCTCGCCCGACGACGCGTTGGCGCCGATCACCACCCCGGCCAGCCCCGCCTCGCGCGTCGCGTCGATGTCGCGGAAGATGGCGTCCAGGTCGCCTGAGTCATAGACGAAGTCGCCGTTGCGCGGCCGGATCATCGGATAGATCGGGATCGCCGCCTCGGCCGCGATGGCCATCAGCCCGGGCGCCGGGGTGAGGCCCTGCAGGGCCAGGGCCGAGCACAGCTCGATGCGATCCGCGCCACCCTTGATCGCCGCCGCCAGTCCGGCGGGCGTATCGACACAGACTTCCAGGATCACGCGGTCGGACATCTTGGCCACTCCGAGGGTCATGCTAGGGATTTCGAAACGGCGTTCTTGGAGCACACCCATGCTGAATCGCAGAGGCCTAATCGGCGCGTCGCTGGCTGGACCCGCCCTGATGGGGGCCGGAGCGGCCTCCGCCGCCGCCGGAACCGGCGTCCAGCTGACCCGGCCCTGCGTGATCTCCACCTGGGACTTCGGCGTGCCGGCCAACCAGGCGGCCTGGGCGATCCTGTCCAAGGGCGGCCGGGCGTTGGACGCGGTCGAGGCCGGGGCTCGCGTCCCCGAACAGGACCTGAAGAACCACAGCGTCGGCCGGGCCGGCTATCCCGACCGCGACGGCCACGTCTCGCTGGACGCCTCCATCATGGATGAGCAGGGCAATTGCGGCGCGGTCGCCGCCCTGGAGCACATCGCCCATCCGATCTCGGTGGCCCGGGCGGTGATGGAGAAGACCCCGCACGTCCTGCTGGTCGGGGCCGGCGCCCTGCAGTTCGCCCAGGAGCAGGGCTTCCCGCGAGAAGAGCTGCTGACGCCGGAATCCCGCGCCGCCTGGGAGGCCTGGAAGAAGGACGCCAAGTACGCGCCCAAGGCCAACAGCGAGGTCGGCGACTACGGCAAGACGTCCGGCCGGCTCGGGACGCCCGGCGGCAAGGGCAACCACGACACCATCGGCATGCTGGCCCTGGACGCTCAGGGAAACCTGTCCGGCGCCTGCACCACCAGCGGAATGGCCTGGAAGCTGCGGGGTCGGGTCGGTGACTCACCCATCGTCGGGGCGGGGCTCTATGTCGACAACGACGTCGGCGGCGCCACATCGACTGGCGTCGGCGAGGAGGTGATCCGTAACGTCGGCAGCTTCCTGGTCGTGGAGCTGATGCGCCAGGGCTGCTCGCCGCAGGACGCCTGCAAGGAGGCTGTCGCGCGGATCCTGAAGAAGAAGCCGCAGGCCAAGGACATCCAGGTCGGGTTCCTGGCGCTCAGCAAGTCGGGCGAGGCCGGGGCGTGGTCGATCCAGAAGGGGTTCAGCTACGCGCTGTGCGATGGGGCTCGGCAGGATCGGTTGTTGACGGGCGAGAGTTTCTACTGAAGCACGCCCGCTCAGATCGCTAAAGATTTCGACAGCGAACGACGGCCCTGCCGAGGCCTTCTCTGGCTCCAATCTTCAGGAGCCGTCCATGACCTCGACCCCCAATATCCGCCGCGCGCTGGCGGTCGGCCTCGCGAGCACGGCGGCCCTGCTGCTGGCCGCCGCCGGCCCCGCGCGGGCGTCCGACCATCTCGACACGTCCAGCGTCATCGCCGATCCCCGGGCCGACATCGGCGACATCTTCGCCTGGACCTCGCCGGACAAGCGCAAGCTGAACCTGGTGATGGCGATCGTCGGCCACGGGTTCTCCAAGGACCTGGCCTATGTCTTCCACGTCGACAGCGGCGCGCGCCTGGGCAAGACGACCGCGACGACCACGATTTCGTGCCGGTTCGCCGGTTCGGAGATCCGCTGTCAAGCCGGCGGAGACGAGGTCCAGGGCGACGCCAGCCGTCCGGAGGGCCTGGTCTCGCGCCGTCACGGCTTCCGGGTCTTCGCCGGCCTGCGGGACGATCCCTTCTTCAACAACGTCAAGGGCACGCGCGAGGCCTATGACTTCGCCGCCGCCGCGCTGAAGGCCGGCGCGCCGTTGGACGAAGCCGGCTGCCCGGCCTTCGACAAGGCGACCTCGGCGGGCATTCTAGACCGCTGGCGCCACACGCGCGGCGGACCGGCCCAGAACCTGCTGGCGGGCTGGACCCCGGCCTCGCTGGTGATCTCGATCGACCTGCCGGCGGTGTCTCGGGGCGGCAAGCTGCTGGCGGTCTGGGGCGAGACCGTGGGACCCAAGGGGCGCATCGACCGCATGGGCCGACCGCTGACCGGCAACGCCCTGCTGGCCACGCTGGAGCCCGACGCCGTCAGCGACGCCCTGAAGGAGGCCTACAACCACGCCACGCCGGCGACCTCGGACGCCTTCATCCCCGAGATCGAGAAGACCCTGGGCCTCTACGACGCCTTCGACGGCGATTGCGGCAACGCGATGATCGCCGACCGCCCGGCGGGCGCCTCGCGCTACCTGAACCTGGCGATCCTGCTGGCCGACGACCGCCTGTGGATCGACAGCGCCGCCGCCCGCTGCACGACCCTGTTCGCGGTGGAGCTGGTCGCCCTGACCGGTCGCCACGACCTGGTCGGCGACTGCGGCGGGCGGACGCCGAACTACGACGCCGTGGACGTTTACCGCTCGCTGCTGGTCACCGGCGGCCTGACGGGCGTCGACGACGGCGTCGACCATGACGACCACCTCCATTCGGACACCGCGTTCCCGTTCCTCGCTGCGCCCGACGGCCCGGTCTATCACTCGCACAAGGAGCCCTGACCTTGGCCCGGTTCAAGACCTCCCTTCGCCGCGCCCTGCTGGCCGCCGGCGCCCTGGCTTTGGCCTGCGGACCGCACGTCGCCGCGGCCCACGAGTTCTGGATCCAGCCCGAGCGCTTCTGGCTGCCGGTCGATGCGGCCACGCCCATGACTCTGCAGGTGGGGACGGGGACCGAGCGCCAGCGTTCTCAGTTGCCCTCGCGCCGCGTGCTGCGGTTCGACGCCACGACCTCGGGCGGCGAGGCTCTGGACCTGCGCCCGACCCTGAGCCTAGGCGGTTCGGCCGCCGACGGCGCCCTGAGCTTCGCGCGGCCCGGCGCCTATGTCGTCACCCTGCGCAGCGACGCCAACGCCCAGAGCCACCAGTCGGCGGCCAAGTTCAACGCCTATGCGCGGGAAGAGGGCCTGACCCCGGCCTTGGAGACCCGCGCCGCGAAGGGGCTGCAGGCCATCGACGCTTCCGAGCGCTACAGCCGCCAGACCAAGGCCCTGGTCCAGGTCGGCGACGGCGGCGGCGCGCAGGACGCCGTCACCCGGCCCGTCGGCCTGACCCTGGAGATCGTGCCCGAGGTCAGTCCCTACGCCTCGCCGCGTCCGGCGGCCTTGCCGGTGCGCGTGCTCTACGAGGGCCGGCCCCTGGCGGGCGCGCTGGTCAAGCTCACCGACCTGGCCCACGACTCCGTGCCGCTGGAGCAGCACCGCACCGGCGGCGACGGCCGGGCCGGCTTCGCCATGCCGACCGGGGGAGCCTGGATGATGGATGTCGTCTGGACCAAGCCCCTGACCGACGAAGGCGTCGACTTCGAGACCGTGTTCTCCAGCCTGAGCTTCGGCTTTCCGGACTAGGCGCGGCGGGCCGGACGCAGGCGCGTGGCGTGCTGGAAGTCGACCGGGGTTTGGCCGTACAGCTTGCGGAACGCCGCCGTGAAATGGCTGTGGCTGGAGAAGCCGAGATCGAGGGCCAATTGGGTCAGGTCGTCATAGTCGGCCAGCAGGTCCAGGGCGCGGGCCAGGCGCAGCCGCAGCTGGTAACGATAGAGCGGCACGCCCTCGGCCTGGGCGAAGACCTGGGTCAAGTAGACGGGCGAGACCCCGGGTCGCCCAGGGCGCGGCGGACCAAACCCAGGGTCCGGGTCTCGGCCTGCAACGGCTCGAACGCGCCGCGCGCCAGGCCGTGCCTCAGCTGGGCGACCATGGCCTGGGCTTGGGGATCCAGGCCCCGCGTCGGTCGCCGAAACACTGCCAGGCCGCCGTCCTCCAGCTGTTCGGTGGGAGAGAGCTCCCTCAGCAGGTCGTCGTCGATCGACACCGATAGGCAGGCGTCGCCGCCGCCGACCGGATGGCTGATCGCGTAGTCCTGGTCGCGGTTGAAGAACGACACCTGGTTGGCCTCGGCCACGGCGTCCTGGCGCCCGACATGGCGGACATAGGCGCCGCGATAGGGGAAGACGAGGTGTGTCGCGGCCGCGCACTCGCTGGGGCTGCGATGACGGCAGGCGCCGTCGCAGGCCACGTCGCGGACGCCGACCGTCGGGGTTTCCAAGAGCAGGGCGACGGTGAGCTCGTTCATGCGTCCCGCTATCGGCGGGACGGGGTCACGGTGGCAATAACCTCGGAGGTTATGGAGCTGATCAGTCAAACCCCCGCATCACGCCCCATTCCTCGAACGGCTCGCGCCTTGACCGCCAGGTGTTCACCGGCGCCGTCTCGTCGCGGTAGCCCAGGGCCATGCCGCAGAACAGCATGTGGTCGGCGGGCAAGTCGATGAAGGTGGCCACCAGCTTGCCGTACACCGACCAGAACTCCTGGGCGCACGTGTCGAGACCCCGCTCGACGGCGAGCAGCATCAGGGTCTGCATGTACATGCCGATATCCGACCACTGCGGCGGGCCGCAGTCGCGGTGGACCGAGAAGAACAGGGCGACCGGCGCGCCGAAGAACTCGGCGTTCTGGGCAAACTGCTGCAGGCGACCCAGCTTGTCCTCGCGCGGGATGTTCAGCGCCCCATAGAGGTCCTCGCCGACCTGGTAGCGGCGGGTGCGCAGCGGCTCCCACAGGCTGGGCGGATAGACGTGGTATTCCGGCTCGTCGCGGTCCATCAGCCGCGAGGCGACCAGGGCCTTGAACTCCGTCAGCGGTTCGCCGGCCAGGGCGTGCACCACCCAGGGCTGGAGGTTCCCGCCCGACGGCGCGCGGGCGGCGGCCTCGAGCAGCTCACGCACCACGGCGCCGGGCACGGGGTCGGGCTTGAAGGCCCGCACGGACATCCGCCGCTGGACGGCCTCGGAGACGGTTCGGTATTGGGTCATCAAGGCCTCACTAACCGATGCGCGGCTATGTCCGCGACAGATGGTGACGGCTTGGCTAGCATCCAGCCKCAACGTCAAGGCAAGGGCGAAGGTAGAGGGCGATCCGTGAAGGTCCTGGTGCGTAACATCCTGGTCGCCCTGTTCATCGTGCTGGTGGCCGGGCCGGTGCTGACGGTGATCGTCTATCGCTTCGTGCCGCCGCCGGCGACGCCGCTGATGGTCATCCGCCTGGCCGAGGGCAAGGGCTGGAACCATCACTGGCGGCCGATCGGCCAGGTCTCGCCGGCCCTGCCGCGCGCCTTGATCGCCGCCGAGGACGCCCGGTTCTGCGACCACCACGGCTTCGACTTCGAGGCCCTGCAGAAGGCCTATGAGAACAACGGCAAGGGCAAGAAGATCCGCGGCGGCTCCACCATCAGCCAGCAGACCGCCAAGAACGTCTTCCTGTGGCCGGGCCGCTCCTATGTCCGCAAGGGGCTGGAGGCCTATTTCACGGTGCTGATCGAGACCCTGTGGGGCAAGAAGCGGATCATGGAGGTCTATCTGAACTCCATCGAGTACGGCCCTGGGATCTATGGCGCGGAAGCCGCGTCGCGGACCTATTTCAAGGTCGGGGCCGACCAGCTGACGCCGCAGCAGTCGGCCCGGCTGGCGGCGATCCTGCCCAGCCCGCTGAAGTGGAAGGCGGTCAATCCGGGCCGCTACGTCAAGAAACGCTCCAGCCGGATCGGCAAGGCCTCGGGCGCGGTGCGCCGCGAAGGGCTCGCCGCCTGCGTGGCCTAGTCTTTCAGCTGTCATCCCGGACGCAGCGAAGCGAAGATCCGGGATGACAAGCTAGGGATAGGGGAAAAGGAGAACACGCCATGATCGCGCCCGGACCCACCCTGGAAACGGCCCGCCTGATCCTGCGCCCCACCGCCGCCGAGGATCTCGACGGCTGGGCCGAGCTGATGGCCGACGCCGAGGCCTCCCGCTATATCGGCGGCCTGCAGACCCGGGCCGAGAGCTGGCGGGCCATGGCCAGCATGGCGGGCTCGTGGGCGCTGAACGGCTTTGGCATGTTCTCGCTGATCGAGAAGGACACCGGCCTGTGGGTCGGCCGCATCGGCCCGTGGCGTCCCGAAGGCTGGCCCGGGACCGAGGTGGGCTGGAGCCTGCATCCGCGCGCCCACGGCCAGGGCTATGCGGTCGAGGCGACGACGGCGGCCATGGATTTCGCGGTGGATGAGCTGGGCTGGACGCGGATCGTCCACTGCATCGACCCGGCCAATACGCCGTCGATCAAGGTGGCCGAGCGGATCGGCTCGCGCTTCCTGGAGATCGGCCGCCTGCCGGAGCCCTATCAGGACGTGCCGATCCAGCTGTGGGGCCAGACGGCGGACGAGTGGAAGGCGCGGCGGGGCGTCTAGGGCGTCAACGGCCGCGCATAGGCCGCCCGGGCCCGGCCCGAGCGCACGAACACCCGGGTGATCCTCGAATCGATCTCTCGGATCCGCACCGCGAAGTCGTCGCCGGCCGTCTCGATGTCGACCGCCGTCAGGTCGTCGCAGAAGTCCAGCGTCACGCCCAGCAGGATCTCCTGCGGTCCCAGGTGCATGCTCAGCACCTCGGCCACGGTGTCGATGCGCGGATCGGCGGCCAGCATTTCGCGCACCGCCTCGACGATGCGGGGCGAGGCCGACTCGCCGGTCAGCAGGCTGCGGGTCTCGTTGGCCAGGAAGATCGCCACCAGCACCAGCAGCACGCCGATCGCCACAGAGGCGGCCCCGTCGGCCCAGGCGATCCCGAACAGGGCCGAGCCCGCCACGCCCAGCGCCGCGATCGCCAGGCCGGCCAGGGCCGCGCCGTCCTCCAGCAGCACCGCGAAGATCGACGGATCCTTGCTGCGGCGGATGGCCTGCAGGAAGGGCGCGCCCTTGCGCAGCACGCTGAACTCCTTCCAGGCCACCAGGAACGAGCCGCCCTCGAACAGCACGGCCAGGCCGATGACCAGGAAATTGATCCAGGCCCGCTGGATCGGCTCGGGCCGAAGGATCTTGAGCACGCCCTCGTAGATCGAGAAGGCACCGCCCAGGGCGAAGATCAGCAGGGCCACCACGAAGGCCCAGAAATAGACCTCCATGCCGTAGCCGAACGGATGGGTTTCGCTGGGCGGCTTCCGGGCTCGGGACAGACCCAGCAGCAACAGGCCCTGGTTGCCGGTGTCGACGCTGGAGTGGATCGCCTCGGTCAGCATGGCCGACGAGCCGGTCAGGGCGAAGGCGATGAACTTCGTGACCGCGATGGCCAGGTTGCCGGCCAGGGCCGCGTAGACGACGGTGGTCGAGCTGTTGTGGGAACCTGTCGCGGCCATGCGGGCCGAACGCGACGGGAGAGGCCGCCGTTCCGTCAGGGCCGGTCGACGGCGAAGCGAATGACGCCGCCGTTCTTGTCGTCGGCGACCCAGATGGCGCCGTCGGCCGCGACGGCGACCCCGACCGGCGTCCCTTGAGGCCGCACGCCCTCGACCCGGCCCCAGCCCGGCGTCAGCACCTGCGCCTGGGCGGCGGGGCCGGCGCCGAACGGCCGCGAACCGCTGGGATAGGTCGGGAAGGTCGCCTTGGCGCGGGTGATGGGAACGCCCTTGGCGTCGACCTCGAAGGCGACCAGCCGACCGCCGGTCGAGCGATAGCCGTGCCAGCTCATCAGCAGCTTGCCCCTGAGTCCGGGGAACATCGCGCCTTGGTACCAGGTCATGGACAAGGGGGCGACGTGGGGCGGCAGCAGGGCCACGGGCGGGGCATGGGCGCTGGAGGCGCAGTCCATGGTCCCGGCCCAGCCCGGCGTCGGCGTCGCCATGTCCTGGCAGTAGGGCCAGCCATAGTGGCGGCCGGGCTCGATGCGGTTGATCTCCTCGAACGGGGTCCAGCGGTCGTCGAAATCGTAGCTGTTCTCGGCCTGCAKGATCGTGCCCGACGGATGCACCGTCAAAGCCACCGAGTTGCGCAGGCCGCGCGCCAGCATCGTGAATCGGGTGTCCCAGCGCCCCGGCGCGAGGCGGGCGTAACGGCGGATCCCGGCCGTGGCCTCCTCGCCCTCCGACTGGTCGCAACGGTCGGTCCCGACCCGCGCGCCCTTGGCGTCAAGGCACTGGTCCGACGGCGCGCCGACATTGACCAGCAGGGCGCCGTCAGGGGCGAAGACGAACTGCGACAGCGGGTGGCGATTGTCGTGCAGCCTGTTGTCGGGCAGGCCGGTGATCACATCCTGCACCGTGGCGGCGGGATCGGCGGCGCGCGGGTCGAAGCGGAAAATCCGGCTCATCTCGCCGACATAGGCCAAGCCGTCGGGACCGATCGCCAGGCCGTGCGGCAGGGACAGGCCCGTGAGCAACGGTTGCAGTTGGACCGGCTGGCCTGGGACGGCGGTCAGGCTCCAGATCACGCCGCGCGGCCGGGTCCAGTCGGCGAGGTCGGCGACCAGCCAGGTCCGCTCGTCCAGCTGGACCAGGTTGCGGGGCAAGCGAAGTTGGCGGCCGGCGAAAGCGCCGGGGGCGGGACCCACGACCAGGCCGGCGCACACGCCCTTCTCGGCGTCGATCGCCAGGCGGGGCCAGCCGTCGCAGGTTCCCGCGATCTTGTAGCTCACGCGCGGCGCGGCCTGGGCGGCCGGCGCGGCCAGACCCAGGGCCAGGCCCAGAACAACGGCGATCCTCGCCCGCATCATCTCGTCGCCCCCACCGCTCAGTGGTTGCGATCTAGCGTTGCGTCGCGGCGAAAGGGAAGGGCGTCAGACCCGATTATAGGGATATCGGTCGCGGATCACCCGCTGGAAGAACCGACCCTTGGACGGGGCGCGCTCGAAGGCTTCGGTCACCCGCGGCGGCACGCCCACATAGACGTATTCGTCACCATCGTGGAACGTCACGAACAGCTTGCCGTGCTCGGGCTCGTAGTCGATTTGGCGGATCGCCGTGGAGTCGACACGCATGGCTGAAAGCCTCCGCATGGGGATCGTTCTGACGAGAAAAGCGCGCGGTGGCGCGGAGCGGTTCCCCGGGGTTTTCCGGGCGCCTCATTAGGATGCAAATCGCCGCGAACTGGGGTCTAGTCCCGATCCGGACAGCTCCCGCTCAAGGGAGCCGGGGAGAAACGCCACATGCAACCGCATTCCTGGGTCGCCATCGTCACGATCGCCGCTCTGCTCGTCTATGTCTGGATGATCGCCAGGATCGGCGGGGCGCGAAGGACGGCCGGCATCCATGCCCCAACCATGACAGGCGACCCGGTCCTGGAACGCCATATCCGGGTCCAGGCCAACACCCTGGAATGGCTGCCGCTGTTTCTGCCGTCGCTGTGGCTGTTCGCGATCTATTGGAGCGATCTGGTCGCCACGATCCTGGGCGTGATCTGGATCGTCGGACGGATCATCTATGCCCTGGGCTACGTGGCCGATCCGGGCAAGCGCGAGGCCGGCTTCATCATCCAGGCCCTGGCGACGGCGATCCTGTTGTTCGGCGCCCTGGGACGGGTCATCTGGATCCTGGTCGCGGTCGGGGCCTAGGCCCCGACTGGTCGGGCGGGCGAGGCTTGGCTATAGGGCAGGGCCATGACCCTGCCCGTCGATCCCGCCCGTTACAGCGCCTTCCTGGTGACCATGTTCGTCATGGCCATCACGCCGGGACCGGCCAATCTGTTCGCCATCGCCACGGGCATGCAGAAGGGCAAGGGCGCGGCCTTGCTGGGCGTGGCCGGCATGAACGTCGCTACCCTGGTGTGGTTCGCCTGTTCGGCCCTTGGTCTGGGCGCGCTGATCATCGCCTTTCCCAAGGCCTTCCATCTGCTGGCCCTGGCCGGCGCGGCCTATCTGGTCTGGCTGGGGTTCAAGTCGATCCGCTCGGGACTCCGGGACAAGGGCGGCGAGGGCGAAAGCCATCGCTCGTTCCGCATGAGCCGTTCAGCGTTCCGCGACGGCTTCGCCGTGCAGATCGCCAACCCCAAGATCCTGCTGTTCTTCACCGCAGTCCTGCCGCCGTTCATCGACGTCGATCGACCGCTGGCCCCTCAGTTGGTGATGTTCGCCGCCGCGACCATCGGCATGGACCTGATCAGCATGAGCAGCTACGGCCTGGGCGGGGCCGCGCTGGCCTCGCGGATGAACGAACCGGGCTTTCGCAAGGGCTTCGCGATCGTCGTCGGGGTGCTGCTGATCACCGCCGCCGGGCTGATCGTCTCGCGCGGCTGATCACAAGGTTGAAACGCAATGGCCTTGGCGAAACCACAAAGCTGCGCCATGCATTTACACTGACGGGACGAAACGAGTCTTTTCGCCAAGATTCCTAGTGAAGGGATGCGCCATGATTGTTCGCAAGACCATCGCCGGTAGGGCCGGCCTGGTCGCTGCCTTGGCGCTCGCCGCCCTCCTGACGGCCTGCGCCACCGCCACCCCCTACCAGCCGAACGTCGCCGGTCAGAAAGCCGCCGGCGGATTCTCCGACCGACGGCTGGAGAGCGACCGCTATCAAGTTAATTTCGCCGGCAACAGCGTGACCTCGCGCGAAACCGTCGAGCGCTACCTGCTGTACCGCGCCGCCGAGGTCACCGTGCAGGCGGGCTACGACTGGTTCGAGACCGCCGATCGTCGCACCGACCGCACGGCTCGCGCCGTGATCGACAACTATGGCCCCGGCTGGGGCGGTTACGGCTATGGCTACGGCGGCTATCCGTACGGCTACTGGCGTCCGGCCTGGCGCGGCTATTACGGCGGCTACGGCGGCTGGGGTCCGTGGGGCGACCCGTTCTTCGGCGGCTCCGCCGAGATCCGCACGATCGAAAAGTTCCAGGCCAGCGCCGAGATCCTGCTGCACAAGGGTCCCAAGCCGGCTGGAGATCCGCGCGCCTACGACGCTCGCGAGATCATCAACAACCTGGGTCCGTCGATCCTGCGTCCAGTCGCCTCGGCCGGCCAATAAGGGCTTTTCCCTCCCCCTCGTGGGGAGGGAGGCCCGAAGGGGTCGGGTGGGGGCTTGCTGAGTCAGCGGGCCCCACCCAGCTTCGCTGGTCCCCCTCCCCATAGGGGAGGGGAGGCCGCTGAGCTTATCGCGGCGCCATGCGGATGCCGCCGTCCAGACGTACGTCCTCGCCGTTGAAGTAGCCGCAGGTGATCATCGTCAGGGCCAGTTGGGCGTATTCCTCGGGGTTGCCCAGGCGCTTGGGGAACGGCACCGAGGCGGCCAGGGCGGCCTTCACGTTTTCCGGCGCGCCGTTCATCAGCGGGGTGTTGAAGATGCCCGGCAGGATGGTGTTGACGCGAATGCCGTCGTTCATCAGGTCGCGGGCGATCGGCAGGGTCATGCCGATGACGCCGCCCTTGCTGGCCGAGTAGGCGGCCTGGCCGACCTGGCCGTCCTCGCCCGCCACGCTGGCGGTGTTGACGATCGCGCCGCGCTCGCCGTCTTCCAGCGGCTCCAGGTCCAGCATGCCCTTGGCCGACTTGGCGATGCAGCGGAATGTGCCGACCAGGTTGATCTGGATGATCATGTTGAAGGCGTCGAGCGGGAAGTGCTTGGCCTCGCCGGTGGCCTTGTCGCGGCTGGCGGTCTTGATGGCGTTGCCGGTGCCGGCGCAGTTGACCAGGATCCGCTCCTGGCCATGAGCGGCGCGGGCCTTCTCGAAGCCGGCGTCGACATCGGCGTCCGAGGTGACGTTGACCTTGCAGAAGACGCCGCCGATTTCCTTGGCGACCGCTTCGCCCTTGGCCTCGTTCATGTCGAAGAGCGCGACCTTGACGCCCTGGGCGGCCAGGGCGCGGGCGGTGGCTTCGCCGAGGCCCGAAGCGCCCCCGGTGACGACGGCGGCGATATTGCTATCGAGTTTCATGGACGTTTCCTCGCGGCTTGCGTTTAATTGAACCTTGAGGAGCGGTTTAACCCGATGAGCGCCGACGCCAAACCATCCCCCGACGTCAATCCGGGCTTTAAGCCCGACGACGTGCTGGATCCGAAGAAGGCGCTCGTGCCGGCCACGGTGCGGGTCAACGAGCAGCGCGTGACACGCGGCTTCTGGCCGAAGATCCGAAAGGTGGCGTCCAAGGCCCCGTTCGCGGCCGACGCCCTGTCGCTGTGGTGGTGCGCCAAGGATCCGACCACCCCCACCGCCGCCAAGGGCATGATGTTCGCCGCCCTGGCCTATTTCGTGCTGCCGACCGACGCCATCCCCGACATCCTGCCGGCCATCGGCCTGACCGACGACGCGGCCGTGATCGCCGCCGTCATCGCCCTCATCGGCCGCAATCTCAAGCCGCGCCACAAGGATGAGGCCAAGACCTTCCTCGCCAAGCTGGGCGCCGATGACTGACGTCCGGCTGTGGGGCGCGGCGGGGATCTGCGCGGCGCTGTACGGCCTGGTGCTGGTCCAGCGACCGCCGTCCTTTCTCCGGGCCCTGGTCAAGACGACGGCCGTCGGGGCGCTGGCCGTACTGGCCTATCTGGAGGGCGGCGGGCCCTGGCTGGCGATCGCCCTGGCCCTGTGCGCGGTCGGCGACGCCTTCCTGGCCGGCGATCCCAAACGGTGGCTGCCGTACGGCCTGGCCGCCTTCCTGGCGGGCCATGTGGTCTACGCGCTGCTGTTCTGGCGCGAGCGAGGACCGGTCGGCCCGGCGTTCTGGGCCGTCGCACCGCTGATCGCCCTGGCGGGCGCGACGATGCTGGTCCTGCTCTGGCGGTCGCTGGGGGCGTTGAAGCCGGCCGTGGTCGTCTATGTCCTGGCCATCGTCGCCATGGTCACGGCCAGTCTGTTGCTGCCGCGCCTGCGCTGGCCGGCCACGATCGGGGCCCTGGCCTTCATGACCTCCGACGCCGTCCTGGCCTTCGACCTGTTCAAGGGCGTCAAGCTGGCCGGTTCGCCGCGATTGACGGCCTGGGCGGTGTGGTTCCTCTATTTCGGCGGCCAGGCGATGATCGCCTGGGAGATGCTGCGTTAGGGAGCCGCCATGACCCTGTTCGAGGCCCGCCCGATCACCGTGTCGATCGCCCGCCCGGCGGCCGAGGTCTACGCCTTCGCCCACAGGCCCGAGAGCTTTCCCAAATGGGCCGCCGGCCTTGGCGCGGGCCTTACGCTCGACGGCGACCGCTGGATCGCCCACGGCCCGGATGGCGACGTCCACGTGCGGTTCTCGCCGGAGAACGCCTATGGCGTGCTCGACCACTGGGTGACCCTCCCGGACGGGACCGAGATCGGCATTCCCCTGCGGGTCGTGGCCAACGGCGACGGGGCCGAAGTCACTCTGACGCTGTTCCGGGCGCCGGGCATGGACGATGCGACCTTCGAACGCGACCAGGGAATGGTCGCCGCCGACCTGGCCAAGCTAAAGGCGCTGCTGGAGCGATGATCACCCTGCGCGGACCCCGGCCCGGCGACTACGGCTGGATCGTCCAGCGGCACGGCGTTCTTTATGCCGAGGAAGAAGGCTGGGACGCCCGGTTCGAGGGGCTGGTGGCCGGCGTGGTGGCCGAGTTCATCAAGGGCTTCGACCCGGCGCGCGAGGCGTGCTGGATCGCCGAGCATGAGGGGCGGCCGGTCGGTTCGATCCTGCTGGCCCGCGAAAGCGACACGGTGGGCCGCCTGCGCCTGCTGCTGGTCGAACCCTCGGCGCGCGGACTGGGCGTGGGCGACACGCTGGTGGCCGAGTGCGTCAGCTTCGCCCGCCTGGCCGGCTACCGGGAAGTGGTGCTTTGGACCCAGAGCAACCTGCTGCCCGCCCGCCGCCTCTACGAACGCGCGGGCTTCAAGCTGGAGCACAGCTGGCCCTATGACGGCTTCGGCGACGGGCTGGTCTCCGAGACCTGGCGGCTGGGATTGTCCTAGGCCGCGTTCCTTCGACTTTCCGACATTGGAACGTATCGGCTCTCGAGCCGGTTTGGCCGTCACCTCGGGCGCATCAGGAGTGGCGGACATGGCTGATCAAGACGACTTCAAGACCGATACCGGCAACGGCGGCGAGACCCATCAGCATGTACCGGAAAAGGGTCCTCACAACCCCGAAGGCCACCTGACCACCAACCAGGGCATCCGGGTTTCCGACAACCAGAACCAGCTGAAGAGCGGTGAGCGCGGTCCGGTGCTGCTGGAGGACTTCGTCCTTCGCGAAAAGATCTTCCACTTCGACCACGAGCGGATCCCCGAGCGGATCGTCCATGCCCGGGGCTCGGCCGCCCATGGCTTCTTCGAGCTCTATGAATCGCTGTCGGATCTGACCAAGGCCGACCTGTTCCAGCGGGCCGGCGAGAAGACCCCGCTGTTCACCCGGTTCTCGACCGTGGCCGGCGGGGCGGGCAGCGTCGACACCCCGCGCGACGTGCGCGGTTTCGCGGTGAAGTTCTACACCCAGGAAGGCAACTGGGACTTGGTGGGCAACAACATCCCGGTGTTCTTCATCCAGGACGCCATCAAGTTCCCCGACCTGATCCATTCGGTGAAGATGGAGGCCGACCGCGGCTATCCGCAGGCGGCCAGCGCCCATGACACCTTCTGGGACTTCATCAGCCTGATGCCGGAGAGCACCCACATGATCATGTGGGCGATGAGCGACCGGACCATTCCGCGGTCCTTGCGGACCATCGAGGGCTTCGGCGTCCACACCTTCCGACTGGTCAACGCGGCCGGCAAGTCGACCTTCGTCAAGTTCCACTGGAAGCCCAAGCAGGGCGTCGCCTCGACGCTGTGGGACGAGGCGGTCAAGCTGGCCGGCGCCGATCCGGACTTCCAGCGCCGCGACCTGTTCGAGGCCATCCAGCGCGGCGACTTCCCCGAATGGGAGCTGGGCCTGCAGACCTTCGACCAGGCCTTCGCCGACAGCCTGCCCTTCGACGTGCTCGACCCGACCAAGATCATCCCGGAAGAGGTGCTGCCGGTGCGCATCGTCGGCCGGATGGTGCTGGACCGCTGGCCCGACAACTTTTTCGCCGAGACCGAGCAGGTGGCCTTCTGCCCGGCCAACATCGTGCCGGGCGTCGACTTCACCAACGATCCGCTGCTGCAGGGGCGGCTGTTCTCTTATCTGGACACCCAGAAGAGCCGGCTGGGCACAGCCAACTTCCACCAGATCCCGATCAACGCCCCCAAGTGCCCGGTGATGAACTTCCAGCGCGATGGGCAGATGCAGATGGCCATCCCCAAGGGGCGGGCCAACTACGAGCCTAACAGCCTGACCGAAACCGCCGGCGAAATCGGCGGACCGCGCGAATGTCCGATGACCGGCTTCACCACCTTCCAGACGGCGGACGGCGCGAATGAGCAGGGCGACAAGCTGCGGATCCGCCCCGAGAGCTTCGCCGACCACTACAGCCAGGCGCGGCTGTTCTTCCGCTCGCTGGACCCGCACGAACAGGCCCACCTGGCCTCGGCCATCGTCTTCGAGTTGTCCAAGGTCGGCATCGAGGCGGTGCGGACGCGGATGATGTCCAACCTGGTCAATGTCGATCCGGACCTGGCCAAGCGGGTCGGCGCCGGGCTGAACATGCCCGTGCCCAAGGCCTCGAAGCCGGCGGTTCCGGTGCAGGACTTGGACTTGTCGCCGGCCCTGCGCATCGTCAACGGACCGCGCGCCCCGACCGACATCAAGGGTCACGTGATCGGCATCCTGATCGCCGACGGTTCCGACGGTGCGGCGGTCGACAAGCTGAAGGCGGCGATCAAGAAGGCCGGCGCCGTGCCCAAGGTCATCGCGCCCAAGATCGGCGGGGCCAAGGGCGCGGACGGGACGCTGATCCCGGCCGACGGCCAGCTGGCCGGGACGCCGTCGGTGACGGTGGACGCCATCGCCGTCGTCTTGTCCGACACCGGTTGCGCGGCCCTGCTCAAGGAGGCCGCCGCCGTCCAGTTCGTGATGGACGCCTTCGGCCACCTGAAGGCCATCGGCGCGACGGACGCGGCCAAGCCGCTGCTGGACAAGGCGGGCGTCGAGCCGGACGAAGGCGTGGTGGGTCTCGGCGCGGACTTCATCGCGGCGGCGGCCAAGCGGTTCTGGGACCGCGAGCCGAAAGTGCGGACGCTGGCTTAGGGGTAGCGGCGCCTTCCCGACCGTCGCCCCCTCGTGCGTCTCTATCACCAGCAGCGGCCGCTCCTCCCACTTCGGATGCGGGACGCCGACCACGGCGGCGATCTTCACGCCCGGACAGCCGACGGCGATGTTCTCCAGGTCGATCGAGCTGATCCACTCGCCGCCGGACTTGATGACGTCCTTCTGGCGGTCGGTGATCCGCATGAAGCCGTGTTCGTCCAGGGTGGCGATGTCGCCGGTGTCGAACCAGCCGTCGTCCTGGGCGGCGTCCTCGTCCTGGCGGTAGTAGCGGCGCACCACCCAGGGGCCGCGCACCTTCAAGGCGCCCGAGGTCTCGCCGTCGCGCGGAGCCTCTTGCCCGTCCTCGGTCTCGACTCGAAGCTCGATGCCGAACTGCAGCCGGCCCTGGCGGGTCCAGATGGCGTCGTTCATGGCGTCCTCGCCCAGGGCGGCCAGGGACGGGGTCGGGGTGGCGATCACGCCCAGCGGGCAGGTCTCGGTCATGCCCCAGATCTGCAGCACGTCGACGCCGTACTTCGTCTTGAAGGTCTCGGCCATGGCGCGGGGTACGGCGCTGCCGCCGATGACGACTCGCCTTAGGCTGTCGGGCCGCTGGCCCGTCTGCTCCAGCCAGGCCAGGTACATCGTCCAGATGGTCGGAACCCCGCCGGTGAAGGTCACGCCCTCGCCCTGGATCAGCTCGTGCAGCGACGCCCCATCCATCTTGTCGGCGGGCAGGACCAGCTTGGAGCCGCAGATCGGGGCGGTGAACGGCAGGCCCCAGGCGGTGGCGTGATAGAGGCTGGAGCACGGCATCACCACGTCGAAGGCGGTCAGGCCGAAGGCGCTGGCCATGCCGCCGGCCATGGCGTGCAGCACCACGGCGCGATGCGAATAGAGCACGCCCTTGGGATCGCCCGTCGTGCCCGAGGTGTAGCAGAGGAAGGCCCCGGCGTTCTCGTCCAGCGTCGGCCAGTCGATCGTTTCGGCCTCGGCGGCGATCAGCGTTTCGTACGACGTCGCCCCGACCCCGGCGTCATGGGTCCGCTCGGCGTCCGACAGCATGATGAAGGTCTTCACCGTGGTCAGGCGCGGCGCCAGGCGGGCGACCAGCTCGGCGAAATTGCGGTCGAACAGCAGCACGCCGCTGGCCGCGTGGTTGATCGTGAAGACGATCTGCTCGTCCGACAGCCGGGGATTGGCGGTGTGCAGCACCGCGCCCAGACCGGGCACGGCGTAGAACAGCTCCAGGTGCCGGTGGGTGTTCCAGGCCAGCGAGGTGACCCGGTCGCCGGATCGCACGCCCAGCCGCGCCAGGGCGTGGGCCGCCTGGGCCGTGCGACGGGCCAGGCCGGCATAGTCGTAGCGCCAGACCGGCTCTTCGATCAGCCGGGAGACCACTTCGCGCGCGCCATGGGCCGCGGCGGCGTAGCGCAGGATGCCGCTCACCAGCAGCGGCGTCGTCTGCATCAGGCCCAGGATCACGGGCGCTCCCTCCCTTGTGATTTTGGGAGGAGCTTAGGACGGATGCGGGCGATTGGGAGCGGCTAAATCCGCCTCACTCACCAAATGGTGAACGAATTAGAACTCTTCCCAGGTATCGACGGCGACCGCCGCGTTGCCGTGGAAGGCCGGGGCGCGAGACGAAGACGGCCGCGCGGGGCTGGCGACCGGACGCGGAG
>NZ_JBFTZS010000028.1:0-19223 GCF_056406675.1 Caulobacter sp. P1_B12_2
CTCATAGGCAGCGCGGCTGGCATAGACCTCCAGCAAGCGGATCTGCGTCGGCGCGTCCCCGATCGCCACCGAGTGCAGCATCAGGACGCCAGGCTCCAGGCGCACCGAGGCCTCTTRCTCCTCCGCGAGGACCGCCTTGTAGGCCTCGAGCTGCTGGGGATCGATTTCGATCTCGGCAATAYGCACCATCGGCGGGCCAGGATCGGCGGCGGCGCTGGCGTGGGAGCCAAGGCCAAGCGCCAGGGCCGCGCCGAACAGCCAGCCCGCTTTTCCTCCCTTCTTGGCGTCGGGGATAAAGCCTCGCATCTTCTCACTCCTCGCGTTTGGTCGAGACTATCGGGGCGCGGCCCTGTCCGCGCGCTTGGCGAAAACCTCCTTGGCGACCGGCAGGGCGGACATGGCGTTGGGCCAGCCGGCGTAGAACGCCAGATGGGTTATCACTTCCGCCGCCTGTTCCTGGGTCAGGCCGTTGTCCATTGCTCGGTTCAGGTGGAACGGAACCTGCGCCCCCTGACCGGACGCGATGAGCGCCGACACCGTGACCAGGCTGCGGTCGCGCGGCGTAAGGTCGGGGCGCAGCCAAAGGTCGCGGAAAAGATAGTCAGTGGTGTAGCCGACAAGCCCCGGAGCGACCTCGCCAAACTGGTCGCCAACGGTCTTGGCGCGTTGCGCCTCGGCGGCCTCGTCAACCGCTAGCGGCGGCGGGGAGACGGCGGGGAGCTGATCGGCGCCGATGCCGCGCTTGGCGAARACCTCTCCGACCGGTCCAACCGCGGCCATCGCGTTGCCCCAGCCACAATAGTAGGCCAGCTGCGTGATCGTCTCGGAAATCTCACGAGGCGTCACCCCGTTCTCCAGCGCCTGGTCTGCATAGTAGCCCAAAGCCGGCGCTTGACCGCGCGCGATCAAGGCGGCGACCGTGACGAGGCTGCGGTCCCGGCGGCTAAGATTTGGGCGTTTCCAGACATCCCCATAAAGGCGGTCTTGCGTGTAGGCCTCCAGGGCCGGCGCGACTGCGGCAACCTGTTCAGGGGAGAAGCGGCGTCCGGCAACATTGGGCTGTTGGGCTTGGGCGACGGGGGCGCTCATGGCGAGGACTCCTACGATCAATGGACAAAGGGACTTCATGCTCAATGCTCCGTGAGGCGTGCACGTTCGGCTCGGGCTGCAGACGGGGAGGCAACCGGCGCTGGCGGGCTCCAATATCTTGTCGGGCCAAGCAAGTTTGCGGTCGCCGGTCGGAATACCCGCTCGTGTTTCGCGATCTCACAGTTCCTGAGCCGTAGGGCGGAAGAGGATCTCGTTGATCCCGACGTTATCGGGCTCGTTGATGGCGAAAGCGACCAGCCTGGCGAAGGTCTCCGCCGGCACGCCAACCTCAGCCACATACAACTGGTTGGCTTGCTGGACGTCCTTCTCGCTGATGTGCTCCAGGAGCTCCGTTTTTACCGCGCCAGGAGAGATGATCGTGGTGCGGATGTTATGGGGCGCCATCTCCTGACGGAGTCCCTCGGAGAGCGCGCGCACGGCGAACTTGGTCGCGGAATAGACAGCTGAGCCGCCAAACAGCTTGTGACCCGCCACCGACGAGACATTGATGATGTGGCCCGATTTCTGGGAGATCATCTGCGGGAGCGCCGCGCCGACGCCGTACAGCACACCCTTCAGATTGACGTCGATCATCTGGTCCCATTCGTCGATCTTCACCCGCTCCAGCGGCGACAGGGGCATGACGCCGGCGTTGTTGATCAGGACGTCGATGCGCCCGTAGGTCTCAACGGCGGCGTCGACCAGTCGTTGAAGGTCATCGCGCTTCGTCACGTCCGTGGCCACGGCAATGGCCTTGCCGCCCTGCTCGGTGATCTCGGCCACCAAGGCCTCGATGCGGTCGGCGCGCCGGGCGCCGAGCACGACGGCCGCGCCCTTGCCGGCCAGGTGTCGGGCAGCCGCAGCGCCCATGCCGCTGGAGGCGCCGGTGATGACGATGGTCTTGCCTGTGATGTTGTCGGTCATTTTGAGTCTGCCTTGTTCCAAGTGAGGGCGGATGCGGTCAGTCTTCTGGGATGATCTCGATCCGGGCTTTGCCGGGTCGCATAGCGCCCAGCGCAGCGGCGTCGCCCTCGATGCGGCCGAGACGGACGAGACCGCGCGAATAGGCGAAGTCGCGGTAGTAGATCGCCAGGTTGCCCCACGGCGCGTAGTAGGCGACGTCGCCGACCACGGGGTCCGTGCCGTCTGGCGCGCCGGCGGTGGACAGCCGTCTGGGCAGGCCCGCGACCTTCTCGGTTTGATTGTAGTCGTCGAGCGTCACCTCGATCGGCAGCAGGGACACCAAGTCCCGCGCCGTCTCGCTGTCCTCCAGCACGGCGGTGAAGGACTGGTCTTTCGCGGTGATCCTGATCCGCATGGGTTGCTCCTTGGCGAGGGCGGTTCGATCCGGGTTAGCCGTCGACGCCGCCTTGGACGCAGGGCTGGTGCAGGCCGCGCCGGCGACGATGAGCAGGATCGCCGCCAGCAAGGGTCCCTGCGCGCGCATCGGCCTACTGCCCGCCCTCGGCCGACGAACCAGCGTCGAGGTATTGGGCGTCGGTGACGTGCTCCATCCAGGTCACAGGAGAGCCGTCCTGGCTCTCCTGAATGGCGATGTGGGTCATGGCCTCATGCGGGGTCGCGCCGTGCCAGTGCTTGTGCTCGGGCGGGCACCACAGGACGTCGCCGGCGTGGAACTCCAGCTTCGGGCCGCCCTCGATCTGCGTCCAGCCGACGCCGTCGGTGACGATCAGTGTCTGGCCCAGCGGATGCATATGCCAGGCGGTGCGGGCGCCGGGTTCGAAGCGGACGATGGCGCCGCCGACCCGCGAGGGTGCCTGGCGCTGGAATTGGCCGGTGATCGTCACGCGGCCGGTGAACCATTCTGCCGGACCGTCGATGGTCTTCATCTCGGCCTTGCGGGTGATCTCCATGGTCGGGGCGCTTTCCTGTGATGACGTGGGGGTTGGGTCGCCGCCGAGGGTCGCGGCGGCGATGAGGAGGGAGCCGATCACGACAGGTGCTCCTCGAAGAAGCGGGTCAGCCGATCGAAGGGGATGATGTCCACGCGGTCGTAGAGATCGACATGGCTGGCGCCCGGGATGATCACCAACTCCTTGGGCTCGGCCGCCGCGGCGAACGCCGTCTCGCTGAAATAGCGCGAGTGGGCTTTCTCGCCATGGATCAGCAGGATCGGCCTTGGCGAGATTTCCGCGATGTAGGTCATCAGCGGGAAGTTCATGAACGACAGCGGCGTCGTGACGGTCCAGGCGTTACCGGAGTTCACCGCGCGCGGATGGTAGCCGCGGGGCGTCATGTAATAATCGTGGTAGTCGACCAGGAACTTCGGCTCGCCGCCCTTCAGTACATTGACCTTGGGACCATAGGCAGCGGCGCCATTTCGGGCGTCGGTCCAGCGCTGACGGCTCATTTGCTCCAGCGTCTGGGCTCGCTGTTCGTCGGTGACGCTATCGTTGTAGCCACGCGCCATGACGCGGGACATGTCGTACATCGTGCTAGTCGCGACGGCCTTGACGCGCTTGTCGGCCGCGACGGCGTTCAGCGCCATGCCGCCCCAGCCACAGATCCCGATGACGCCGATCCGCGCTCGATCAACCGCCGGGTGCAGGCCGAGGAAGTCGACCGCCGCCATGAAGTCCTCGGTGTTGATGTCCGGCGAGGCCACGTTGCGGGGTTGCCCGCCGCTCTCGCCGGTGAACGACGGGTCGAACGCCAGGGCGACGAAGCCGCGCGCCGCCATCGTCTGGGCATAGAGACCTGACGACTGCTCCTTGACCGCGCCGAACGGGCCGCCGACGGCGAGCGCCGCCAGGCGTTGCCCCTTAAGGCCTTTGGGCCGGTAGAGATCGCCGCTCAGGGTTATGCCGTACCGATTGTTGAACGTGACCTTCTGATGGTCGACGGCTGGGTTTCGGGGGAAAACCTTGTCCCAGTCATTGGTCATGGTTTGCGCCTTTGCATCGGGGGTGGGGAGGAGCGACGCGACGGCCAGGGCGGCCACGCCGGCGCCGGTCATTTTCATCAGTCCGCGGCGGTCCAATGCCGTGGACGGCAGGGTCTGAAGATTGGGGGAAGTCGGGATCATGTCGGGCTCCTGGGTTCTGTCGGTCAGCGAGGCTTCAGCAGAGCGGCGCCGTCACGGACGATCAGGACCGCGAAAGCGGCCAGGACGACGCTGGCGATCAGGACGGCGCTGATCGAGATGTGGTCCAGCAGCAGACCGCCGAGGACCGCGCCCAGAACGATCGAGGCCTGGACGGCGGCGACCATCAGGCCCCCGGCGGCTTCAGGCGCGTCGTCGGCGTTCTGGGACATCCAGGTCATCCAGATCACCGACATGGCGGTGTTCATCGCGCCCCAGACGACCACAAGAATCCCGGCCGCGATCGGCCAGCCGCCGAAGACGAGCAGGCCCGCGGTGACAGTCCCCATGACCAGGGCCGGGAGGCGCAGCAGTCGTGAGACGTCGCCGGTGATGAAGCGGCCCGAAGCCCAGGTGCCGACGAACCCCGCGCAGCCGAGCGCAAGCAGAAGAATCGACAGGCCCGTGACGCCCACGCCCGTGACCTGTTCCAGGAACGGGCGCAGATAGGTGAAGAGGGTGAAGGCCGAGCCCCAGGACAGCATCGAGGCGATCAGGCCGGTAAGAAAGTATTTGCGACGCAGCAGGTCGAGCATGGCTCGCATGTCCTGCCCGTGCCGCGTGGGAAGGGATGGCAGCGCGATCACGTGCCAGACGAGGTTGGCGGCGACGAGGGGCGTCAGGGCCCAGAATACGTCCCGCCAGCCCAGCAGACCCGCTAGGTAACTGCCGAGCGGCGCGGCAAAGGCGGCGGCGATGGCCTGTCCGCCGTACATCAAAGCCAGGGCGCGAGGCACATCCGGAGCCGGGACGAGCCGCATGATCACTGCGGTCGCCAGCGCCCAGAAGCCGCCGATGCAGACGCCCAACAAGGCGCGCCCGACCATCAGAACCTCAAAGTTCGGAGCCGCCGCGACGAGCACCAGGGACAACAGCATCAGGGCCGTCAGCGCGACGAGGACCCACTTGCGGTTAAGTCGCCCGGCGACGGTGGTAATCGCGATGCTCGCCACGACGGCGAACAGGCCGCTGATCGAGATGGCCTGGCCGGTCTGGCCGATCGAAGCGCCGAGCCCCTCGGCCATGGGCGTCAGCAGGCTGACGGGCATGAACTCCGACGCGATCAACAGCGCCACGCAGAGCGCCATCGACAGAACAGCGCCCCAAGCGGCGACTGGCGTTTCGTCGTGTTCAGATACGGTTGCCGCCAGCATGGCTCGGGCTCCTCCTTGGTGGAGAGCCAAATTAGGACGGGGCTCGGAAAACGATTAGTCAGCAAGATCGGCATGAACTAATCGATGAGGGCGAATAATGGCTTGTGGGAGTGCTGATGGCTGGACCCGATCTGAACCAGCTGACGTGGTTTCAGGCTGTCGCCGAGGAGCGCAGCTTCACAAAGGCCGCCGCACGGATCGGCGTGGCGCAATCGACCCTGAGCCACGCGATCCGGCAGTTGGAAGGCGGCATGGGCGTGCGCCTGTTGACCCGCACCACCCGTAGCGTCGCGCCGACGGCCGCGGGCGAGCGGCTGCTTCAAACCATCACGCCGCGCCTGGCGGAGATCCAGGGAGAGTTGGCGTCCCTGATGGCGTTCGGTGAGAAGCCGGCCGGATCCATCCGGCTGACCCTGTCGGATCATGCGCTTGAAAGCGTCGTGTGGCCCAAGCTCAAGCCGGTGCTCGCCGCCTATCCCGACATTAAGATCGAACTGATCCTCGACAGCACGTTCCGCAACATCGTCGAGGAGCGGTTCGACGCCGGCGTGCGGCTGGGCGAGAGCGTCGAAAAGGACATGATCGCCGTCCGCATCGGCCCGGACTGGCGGCTAGTTGCGGTAGCTTCCCCCAGGTACCTGGCCGAGCGAGGAAGACCGGCCCACCCGCAGGATCTGATCGGCCACAGCTGCATCAACATGCGCCAGGAGTCGTCGGGCGGTCTTTACGCCTGGGAGTTCGAGAAGGACGGCCAGGCGCTGCGCGTCAGGGTCGACGGGCAGGTCACCTTCAACAATTCCTATGCCATGATCGACGCCGCCGTCAGCGGCTTCGGCGTCGCCTACGTGCCTGAGAACATCGTCGCATCCCGCATCGCGTCAGGCGAGTTGGAGCTGATCCTGGACGACTGGTCGCCCATGTTCGACGGCTATTTCCTCTACTACCCGAGCCGCCGGCAAAACTTGGCGGCGTTCCAGATCATCGTTGACGCCCTTCGGTATCGGGACGTGTGAAGGTCCGGAATCCGGCAGCAGGCCAATGTCTGCAAGTGGCGCAACGGCGCACCACGGTCGGCACCTAGTCCGACACGTGRTAGGTGTGCGGCGAGAGGGGCCATGGCCGACCAGATCGACGCATTGCGAATCTTTACGCGGGTCGCGAGGGCCGGGAGTTTTTCCCGCGTCGCGCAGGAGCTGGCCCTATCCCAGCCGACGGTGTCGCGCACGATCGCTGATCTGGAGAAAACCCTCGGCGCGACCCTCTTCGTAAGGACCACGCGCGCTGTCACCCTGACGGAAGCCGGCGCGGACTATCTAGTGAAGGTTCAGGCGATCCTCGACGCCTTGGACGAGGCAAACCATGCGGTGCGGGGTGACGAGACCCTGCATGGGACTTTGCGTGTCGGCGTATCGTCGATCTTCGCTTCGCGGGTGCTGGTCCATAGGCTGGCGGGCTTCATGCAAGTGCATCCTGCGCTACGGATCGAACTGCTGGTCGATGACAAACGCCAGGATCTGACCTCCGACGGGATCGACGTGGCCCTGCGGTTCGGCAAGCTGGCGGACTCCAGCGCCGTGGCCCGCAAGATCGGCCAGTGGCCCCTGATGATCGCCGCTTCGCCAGCCTATCTCGCGCGCCATGGAACGCCGGCCACGCCGACGGACCTAGCCGACCACGTGGCGATCATCGCCGGTCCGGTCGCCGGCAAGGGTTGGACCTTCCAGAGAGCGGACGGCCAGGTGGCGGTCGCGCCGCTGGGGCGCCTGTCGATCGCAGCGGCGGAGGTCGGCGTCAGCGCGGGCCTGGCCGGCCTAGGGATTGTGGCCGCCAGCTACACCTCGCTGAAACAGGATCTAGAGACCGGCGCGCTGGTCCGCCTGTTGCCGGATTGGAGCCTGGGCACTTTGGAGTGCTACGCCGTGTTTCCGGGCGGCCAAGCCGCTAAGCCCTCGGCCAAGGCGTTCGCGGACTTTCTGCAGCGCGACCTGCGCGACTTCTGACGCCGTCCTAGGCGGCTGAAAGTTCGATCAGCGCCCCCGGGATCGCGCCTGCCGTACCGAGATAGTTACGCTTGCCGATATCGAGCCCTGCGGTCCGCAGGATCCCGTGGGCGGTGGCGATGTGAAAGTAGAAGTTCGGCAGCAGCACTTGGGTCAGATAGGTCTGGCCGCTCATTGTCCCGGTGATGCTGCGGAACGCCATCTCCACGACTCGCGTGTCGGCGTCGTCGAACTGGGCCGGCGTCAGGCCGCGCAGGAAGGCGTCGGTGGCGGCCAGCCGTTGGCGCAGGGCCGGAAAGTCCGCCTCGGCATCCGGAAACGACGGGGCCGTCGCGCCGGTCAGTCGGGCCGCGCCGCTCTTGGCGTTGTCGCTGGCCCGCTGGATCTGCCCCGTGAAGGTCAGCATGTCGGGCGCGAGCCGCGCGTTCATCAGGACGTCGGGGCTCAGGCCGCGTTCGGCGGAGAAGGCGGCGGCCGCGTCGACATAGCTCGCCAGGACGCCGAGCCCTCGGATCAGGGCCGGCACGGTCATTTGGTGCATCGAAGGCATGGGGGTCTCGTCGTTCAGGTCGTAGAGGGTGGAAGCGGCGCCAAGGGAGCGACTATTCGTGGAAGGGGACCCACATCATCTTGACCTCGACGTTCAGCAGGCCCGACTGCACCGTCGGATCGTCGGTAGCGATCTTGTTAGCTTCGTCGAAGTCCGCGGCCTTGAAGATCGTCATGCCGCCGTCGTCCAGCACGCCGTTCAGGCCACCGGCTTTTCTCATCCATGGGCCGCTGAGGATGGTCAGGCCCCTTTCGTGCAGCGCCGTCATGTAGCCGACGTGGTCGAAGAACCCGGGCTGCTCGTTGTACTGCACGCCCGGGGTCCAGTTCGGGCCTGGGCTTTGGAAGGCCACGAAATAGTGTGGGCCATTTTCGTCGATCATTGTCTCTACTCCGTTGGAGGGATGCCGGCGGGCCGGCGTTGATGTCACGACGGTCGGCCTGAACGGCCGAGCGGGGTAGCCGGCGCGTCCGCATAAGATTTATGCGGAGGACGTTGGGCGGGCGCGCCGGCAGCCTTGGGGTCAGACCTGGATCCAGCCGCCGTCGACAGTCAGCTCGACACCGGTCACGTAGCTGCTGTCGTCGGACCCCAGGAACAGTGCGACCTTGGCGATTTCGTCGCTGCGGCCCATGCGGCCCAGGGGGATCTGCGGCACGACCTGGGCGATGAAGCCGTCGACCTGTTCTTGGGTCAGGCCGGCCGTGCGCATGATGTCCGTGTCGATCTGGCCGGGCGCCAGAGCGTTGACGCGGATGCGGCGCGGCTTGAGGTCGGTGGTCCAGGTCCGGGCGAACGAGCGCAGCGCGGCCTTAGTCGCCGAATAGACGCTGAAGTCGGGCAGACCCTTGGAGCCGGCGATGGAGCTGTTGAGGATGATCGACCCGCCGTCGGCGATTAGCGGCAGCAGCTTCTGGACCGTGAAGAACGTGCCCTTGAGATTGGTATCGACGGTGCGGTCGAAGTCCGCCTCAGTCACGGCGCCGATCGGCCCGAAGGTCCCGCCGCCGGCATTGGCGAACACGATGTCCACCCGGCCGTAGGTTTCGCTGACATGGGCGCTCAGGCGATCAAGGTCGTCCAGCTTGGCGATATCGCCTTGGACGGCTTCAACACCGGGCCCGATCTCGGCGACCGCGGCGTCGAGGGCCGTCTGGCTGCGCCCGGTGATGACCACCCGCGCGCCTTCGGCCACGAAAAGTTTGGCCGTGGCCAGGCCCATGCCCGTGCTGCCGCCGGTGATCACGGCGACCTTTCCCGTCAATTTCGACATCGTGTTTCTCGCTTCAATGACCGCGGTGCGCGGCTCGAGGCGGTAGATGTCCGTGGGGGAGGCCCGTCTGTACCGGGCGGCGACGTATAACTCTTATGCGGCTGAAGGGCGGATCTGGGGCAGGGATCCAGGGGCCGCTCATGGCGCGTCTTGGCCGCACGCCGAAGCTACGGGGAACATCGCGATTGCATCAAACAATAGGAGAGAGACAGCGCTGACGCGGCCTCTCTCCCTTTGCAAGCACTAGTGGCCAGCATCAGCCAGGAGCGGACGCGGCGGCCTTCCGGATAACGTCGATGACGACGTCGGGCTGGGACAGCATCGGGACATGACTGCTCTCCACCTCGGTGACCGTCGCTCCCATGCGCTTGGAGACCCAGCGTTGAAGGTCGGGATGGACGGTATGGTCCTTGGTCGCCAGCACGTACCAGCTGGGCTTCGACTTCCATGCGATGGCGCTCGCGCCAAGCTTTTGCTGGTGGAACAGATCGAAGACAGGCGCGTAGTGGGTCGCCCACACCAGCTTCTGCTCGACTTCGGGGAGGTCCCCGGCGAAGAACTCCGTCCCGTTCGGCAGCATCCAGGCGCGCCCGTCGGCGACTTCCACGCGGGTGAAGATGTCCGACGGGTATTTGTCGAGTTGGTTCTGCACAGTCTCGCCTGCATCGGGAGCGACTGCTGCGATGTAGACGAGGCCCATCACGCGCGGATCGACCCCTGCGGCCGTGATCGTGGCGCCGCCGTAGGAGTGGCCGACCAGAATAACGGGGCTGCCGACGCGATTGAGCGTCCGCTTCACCGTCGCCACATCCTCCTCGAACGAGTCGAGGCCGTATTGGACGGAGATGACCTCATGCCCGTCGGCCTGCAACGCGGGGATCACCTTGCTGAAACAAGAGCCATCGGCCCAAATGCCGTGGCAGAAGACGATCGTTGGTTTGGTGGACATCAGAGCCTCCGCAGATCAGCTCCCTGGGCGGCCCGCGCCAACACGGCGTCAGGACCAGAGGCGAGGTTCAGAGACCACGTCAGACCCGCGGGCGTATTCGCCGATCTTGCGGACCTATGGGCAGTTCTTGCTCTTTAGCGCCAGGTTCAGGAACGTCGCTGTCCGAGGAACTGGCCCGGCGTCAGGCCGGTGTGCTTTCGGAAAATCCGATTAAAGTTGCCCTGCGATCCAAAGCCCGACTGCAGCGCGATCTCAACGAGCGACAGTCGCCCCTCCGCGAGTTTGGCCTTCGCTTCACGTACGCGACGTTCCGTGACGTATCGGTGGGGCGAAAGGCCGGTGGCCTTCTGGAAGAGCCGAGCGAAATGAAAAGGGCTAAGGCAAGCTTCGGCGGCGAGTTCATCCAAGCCGATGTCATCCGCCCACCGGTCGTCAACCAGATCGAGCACCCGATTTAGCTTGTCATAGGAAAGGGCCTGCGAAGGCGAGGCCCGGCGCTGCGCGATGTTCGAATACTTGGAGACGAGATGCGCCGCGAGCATCGCGCTCGCGCCCTCGACGAATAGCTTGTCGCTGGCCTCGGGAGGTCGGGAGACGACGCCGACCAGCGATGACGCGATCTCTTTCAGCAGCGGGTCCGACATTCCCTTGTAGCGGACGACCTCGGTTTTCGCCGGATCGACGTCATAGTCGTGCAGCGCGCTGTGGCCGGTCACGGACGGCGCGAGAAATATGTGCACGTTTTCGACCCGGGCGCCGATCTCGACTTCGGCTTCCTCGAATCCCAGAGGCATAATGCTGGCAAAGCCAGGCTGAACGGCGACGGCGCTTCGCGGCGCGCCGTCCGCCTTCCGAGGGACCAGGTAGCGCCCCGCAAGCGTGACCGAAATGGCGGTACAGGTGCAACTGACGGGCGGAAGAACACCGACGTTCAAGCTTCGGTGTTCGATAAGCATGTTGGATGTTTTTAGCGAACGATGAAGTTCGTTACCGCCTGCATAGCGATGATTGTGGGCGACGAAGGTCATGCCTTTCGCACCCCTCGGTTCCGGTAAGCGACACCCTTTATCACAAAAAGAGCCGACGCCTCGTCTGTTCATGCGAACCACCGTCCGGTTCCTGGAGCGGTCCCAAGTTCCGGTCCTGGCGCGAAGTCGCCGCAGAAGCCGCCATCGGTTATGGCCGCGAGGGGGATCGAAACTTGGGCCGCTGAGTGCGGCCCATGATCACGACGGGCTTCTCAGCAATTATCCACCAATGACGCAGCCTCGCTCCGGGTCCCGCCCCGAGACTGCAAAGCAGTCCTCAATTTAAGCCTTGGCCAACGCGCTGGCCGCCTTGCCGTCATACTGGCCACCGAAGCTAGTCTTCAGGTGGGCCATGATCGTTCCGACGTTGGCGTCGGGGTTCTTGGCCCTGAAGTCGCTGATGACCTCGCGCAGTTGCGCTTCCGTCATCTGCTTTGGGCCATACGAGGTCAGTATCGCCAGTTCCGTTTCAGCCGCCTTGGTCCGCTCATCCACCTTCGACGCATCGCCTCCGGCTTCGATCAGGCGCGCGCGCTCGGTCGCGAGGTTCTCCAGCGTCAGCTTCGTGTTCTTCAAAAACTTAGCGACGGTTGCGACGACCTTTTCGTCAGTGACTTCCGTCACGCCGCGCTTGAATTCTTCGGTCGTGATCTGCGTAGCTTCGCCGATCAATGTGGTCAGCAGGTCAGCCTTCAGACGGTCGCTCAGCTTGCGCGCGGCGAGTTGGTCAGCTTTGAGCTCGTCGAGCAAAGCCATGTCGTCGTCCTTCCAGTTCACTGCGCCTCGATTGCGCCGTACTGGGTGGCAACGTCAACATCCTGGAGGCACGCCAAGGGCAGTTCCTGGCGCAATCAGCCGCGCTTTCGCAGGGGACGGGCCAGAACCTGGCCGGTCTCGACAAAGCCCGTGCCAAGACCAAAGGCGCGCAGATCACCAAGAGTGTCAGGCGCGTGAAGACAAAGCTTATCACATCCGGCCGAACGCGCGGCCTGGGAYGCCGCCTTTAGAAGCAGCCGCGCGACCCCATTGCGCCGTCGGGCCGGATCGACCAGCAAGGCGGAGACCCATCCCTGCTTGAGGTCCGCGGTAAGAACCGCGTGCCAATGCACCACGATGAGCCCCGACGGCGGGCCCCATTCGTCGGCGATCAACAGGGCGCCGGGTTGGTCCTGAACGGCGCTCAGGCGCGCGACCAGGGCGTCGCGTCCGATGGTCCAGCCGCCGGTCTTGAGCAGCTCGGCCAGGCCATCGACGTCGCCGCTGTTCGCCGCTCGAATGGAAAGGCCGTAACGGCTGGACACGGCGGGAGGCTCCTGTCTTCGGGCCGCGCGGGGCCTTCGGCGATGGTTCAGCCAAGACGGGCGACGAGGAAGCGCGCGCCCAATTGCAGACCTTGATCGTCAAGACTGTGGCCAGGGCCGCGAGAGACATGGGCCTCGACCTCGAAGCCCAAGGCCCTCAGACGCTCGTCCGCTTGATGAAGTGCGGCCACGGGCAAGACATCGTCGGCGTCGCCGTGAACGAGAAGCACCGGCGGCTTGTTGACGCCCTCTGCGGCCAAAGCGTCGGGATCGGCCAGCATCCCTGAATAGCCGACGATCCCGGCCAGGGCGCTTTGCCGCCTTGGGCCGGCGTGCAGCGCCATCATCGTGCCTTGGCTGAATCCCACCAGCGCCAGTCGATCTTCGCCAAGATCGTATTTCGCTAGCTGGGCGTCGATAAAGGCGTTCAGCTCGGGCGCGGAGACGCGAACCCCCGCCGCGCGTGCCTGCGGCGTCAGGCTGGTCAAAGGCCACCATTGCCGGCCGCCGGGGACGCCGGGGCAGGGCTGGGGCGCGTCGGGCGCCAAAAACAGAGTGTCGGGCAGAGCGGCGCGCCAGTAGGGGACCAGGCCGATCAGGTCCTCGCCGTTGGAGCCGTAGCCATGCAGCAGGATCACCAGCGATCTTGGCGCGGCGCCCAAGGGCGGGGGCGAGGCGGGGCCGTCGAGAAGTGGCGTCGTCATGGTCCTGTCCTGCGGCAGGGGCGGGCGGGGGTCAACATCGCTCGGAGGCGATCGGTGCGCCAAAACGTTCGCATCGGCGGCGTCGCTCTCGGCTTGGCGCGACGTGGAACGCGGCGCCGCAATAGGCGTTCGTCAGGCCCGTCTTCCCCTGTGAGCCTTTGATGTCCGTGACTGAGTTCGTGTTCGAGATTCGGCCGCTGGGCCGCGCGTGGACGCTCGCCCCGCAGGGCGAAGCCCAGACGATCTGCTTTGACACCTTCGAGGCGGCCGAGCGCCGCGCGCGCTTCCTGGCGATCCGCCAGGACGTTCGAGGCCTGGCCAGCGTGATCCACATCCTGGACAGCGCCGGCGAGCTGGTCGGGGTCTGGCGCGGAGAGCGCTATGGTCCCGCCGAGCCCGTCGAGACCCTTCGCCATGCCGCGTGACGACGCCCAAGTCGCTTTCGCGGAGGTCGCCCCGGCGTGCCAACTTCTTCTCGGCCACCGAAAGCTGGAGAGCACGGTTCGATATCTCGGCATTGAGGTCGACGACGCGCTTGAGATGTCTGAGGCCATCAACTTGTAGGTCGCGTTCGCCCTTAGACAGCATGTCAGCGACGGGCGATCACTCGATGCGGACGCTCTGCGAAGGTCGTGTTCCTGGAGTTACTCCAAGGGCCGCTTTTGGCGCTGCCTCGCCTTCGGACCGGACTTAACGATGCACGGGCAGGGTGACCTGCCCAGGCGCTCCAAGGCGGCATAGTTATCTACGTAGAGGCCGCTGTCGTGTCGGATATCCGTGCGTTGTGATCACAGGGCATTTTGGAAGGCGCACCGTCAGATCATCTCGAGCGGCCTTCGCTGTCGCGGCTGCGGGAACGCGTGATCGAGCGTCGTCAGATCGGCCTCTTCGAGCTGCAGGTCCGCGGCGGCGCGGTTGTCCCGGACATGGGCGATCGAGCTAGCCTTGGGGATGGCGATCACGCCGGGGCGCCGTAGCAGCCAGGCGATGGCGACCTGCGCCGCCGTGGCGCCCTTGCGTTCGGCGATCGTGCGTAGCGCCGGATGGTCGACGAGGCGGCCTCGCTCGACCGGGCTATAAGCCATCGTTGGAATATGGCGCTGTTCCAGCCAAGGCAGCAGGTCGATCTCCGGGCCACGACGCGTCAGATTGTAGAGGATCTGGTCGGTGGCGCAGCGCGCCCCTCCGGCGGCCGCCAACTCCTCCATGTCGTCGGTGTCCAGGTTGCTGACGCCCCAGCGCGCGATCTTGCCGGCGTCGACGAGTCGCTCCATCGCCTCCACGGTCTCCACCAGGGGAACATTTCCACGCCAGTGGAGGAGATAGAGATCCAGCGTCTCGACGCGAAGTCGGCGCAGGCTGGCCTCGCAGGCCCCAGCGAGCCGAGCGCGCGAGGCGTTCTGCGGATAGGCCTTGCTCACCAAGAAGATGCGATCGCGGATGCCGGCGATCGCTTCTCCAACCAAGGTCTCCGCCGCACCCTCGCCGTACATCTCGGCAGTGTCGATGAGCGTCAGACCAAGCTCCACGCCTTCGCGCAGCGCGGCGATCTCTTCAGCGCGGCGGTCGGCGCGCTCGGCCATCATCCAGGTGCCCTGGCCAAGCGCTGGGACCATGGCGCCGTCGGGAAAGCTTGCTGACTTCATACTGTTCCAACGCAGAAGCGGCCAATTGGCCCATCCAAACTGGATAGCCGGTCTCCTCCAGCGAGACAGTTCCGATTTCAACGCGCAGCCCAAGCGTGTCATCGGTCAAAAAGTGAAGTCCACACTTGACTGTTTGCGCGTATGTCGGTTAGTGAAGTTTGGGCTTCACTAATTGAGAAAGTGCTATGGCCGTCAAGTTTGATAGTTTCGAGATGGACGAGGCGTTCGCCTGTCCGGTGCAAAAGCTCTTTGCGGCGTTCACCGATCCGGCGACCAAGCGCGCCTGGTATGCCGACGGCGCGCACGCGGGGACGCACGAGACTTTGGAGTACACGCTTGATTCACAAGTCGGCGGCAAGGAGGTTTTCCGCTTGGCGCTGAACGACAGGACCCCGATGCCCGGCGTGGAGATCAAGATGGAGGGAGAGTGCGTGGCGCGCGTCGACGATGCGCTGCTCGTGTACGCCTCGCGGATGATTGTTCATGGCCAAGTGGTCTCGATTACCAACGAGACCTTTGAATTTGCGCCGGACGGCGCAGGCGCGCGGCTGCGCCTGACCCTGCAAGGCGCCTACCTTGAGGGCTCAGACGGCCCCGAGTTGCGCCGGCGCGGCCACGAGCAGTTGCTTTCCGACCTGCGACGTCATCTGGGCGGCTGACCATGTCGCCCGACCTGCAGGCCCTGTCGCCCAGCGCCGTCGAGGGGATATTCGTCGCCCTCGGCGACCACACCCGACGAAACATCTTCTTTTCGTTGATGGAGCGCGAGCAGTCGATCAAGGAGCTCGCCGCGCCGTTGGGGATTACCCTGACGGGACTTGGCCAGCACATWCGGGTCTTAGAGGCCGCGCAGCTGGTGAGCAGCCGAAAGATTGGCCGTGAGCGGCGATGCATGATCGACCCCGCGGGGCTGGAGCGTCTGGAAGCCTTTGCCCGGCTGCAGCGGTGGCTCTGGCGATCCCGTTTCGACTCCCTTCGGCAAATCGTGGAAGGTCCCCAGAGCTAAGAAGAACCCTGTCCCGGCTTTCCCGCTTCGCCACCGAACGCCCAGTTCCTGGAGGTGCGCCGAGGTCCGCTTCTGGCGCGATGAGTACCTGGCGGACGACGGTTTACGCCGACACATATGGGCCGCGATGGCGGCACCTGCCTGGAGCTTTCAATCCTCCCAATCCTTGGGACGCTTGGCGGCGCTCGAGTTGAAGCAGGCCAAGACAGCGAGCGCCGCAAACAAGGCCCATGCGCCCACAAGCGCCCGTTCAGCGCCGATGGTGTCTTGGAACGTCGAAAACCAGTCCAACATCGCCATTGCTCATCTCGCTCAAGGTCAAGCGCTTGGGCGCAATTTTGGTCGGTCAACCAGCAGCCGATCATGCGAGTTGAAGAGTCGGTGCCCGCGGCGGATGGAACGGCCAGCGGACCGGGTGAGGAAGGCGCGGGCCGCGGAACGAGTTTCCCCGGCCCGACCTTCCGGATCTGTGAGGTTCACCTCACAGATCCAGGCATCGCGCGAGTGGCGAACCACACGGCCCCGGCGGGTCAAGGACGCGGCGGGGCCGTGTAGGCCAGCCGACGGTTACTTCGCGCAAACGCCCTTGAGGCGTTGGGCTTGGCTGGCCGAGAGGGTCAGCGTGGCGGTCGATTGCGCGTCGACGGAAGACGCTCCGAGTTGGAATTGATAGCTTCCCGGGGCGACCCGCCAGCAGCGGCCCTTGTCGTCGAAGGTCGCGAGCAGGCGAGGATCGATCGTGATCGAGACGGACTGGGATTGGCCCGGCGCGACCTCGGTCTTTCGGAAGCCCGCCAGCCGGCGCGGCGCCTCCCAGCCGGCGCCGGCCACGTAGACCTGGGCGACGGCCTTGCCTTTGGCCTTGCCGAGGTTTTTCACATCGAAGCGGGCGGCGATGACGTCCGAGGCCTTCACCGCCAGCTTTGAATAGCCGAACCGCGTGTAGGACAGGCCGTAGCCGAACGGGAACGCCGGCTGGTCCTTCTTCAGCTCGTGCCACTTGTAGCCGACCGCGGCGCCCTCCGTGTAGCGCACGTCGCCCTTGGCGGGCTCCTGCGGATGAGGAAGCTGGGCCAGGCTCGCGGGGAAGGTGACCGGCAGGCGGCCAGAAGGATTGACCTTCCCGGTCAGGACGTTGGCGATGGCTTCTCCGCCCTCGGTGCCGGGGAACCAGGCCTCGACAAGGCCGGCGACCTTGCTCGACCAGGGGGTCAGGACCGCGCCGCCGGTTTCCAGAACCACGATGGTGCGCGGATTGGCCGAGGCGACCGCCTCGATCAGGTCATCCTGGCCGTCCTTGAGCGACAGCGACACGTCGAACGCCTCGCCCGCCCATTGGGTCGCGAAGACGATGGCGATGTCGGCGGACTTGGCCTTCGCCGCGGCCGCCGCGGGGTCACGGCCGTCGACGAACTCGATCTGCGCCGAAGGCATTTGCCGGCGCAGCGCCGCGAGCGGCGAGGACGGATAGTACATTTGCGGACCGGGCCAGAACTTCGGCTCCAGATCCGGCACGGCGTTGCCGCCGCGCGGATAGACCAAGGACGACCCGCCGCCGGCGATGACGCCCTTGTCGGCATGGCCGCCGATGACCACGATGTGTTTCGTGCTCGCCGCCAGGGGCAGCACGCCGCCCTGGTTCTTAAGCAGAACCATGCTCTCTTCCGCCGCTGTCCGGCTGATCACGGCGTGCTTGGCCAAGAGGTCCTCGGGCAGGTCCATGGGCGCGCTGGTGATGGCGTGGTCAAAAAGCCCATGGCGGAACATCGCGTAGAGGATCCGCGACACCATCGTGTCGAGCTGCTGGTCCGTCACGGTCCCGTCGGCCAGCGCCTTTTTTAACTCGGCGCCGAGGTAGGGCTTTTCGTCGAACGGGAAGCCCGACTGCTGGTCAAGCCCGGCGGCGATGGCGGGGGCGGTGGAATGGACCGCGCCCCAATCGGACATCACATAGCCCTTGAAGCCCCAATCACGGCGCAGCACGTCACTCAGCAGCCACGGGCTCTCGCAAGAAAAGGGGCCGTTGACGCGATTATAGGCGCACATGACCGATGCGGGATCACCCCGCTCAATGGCCAGCTCGAACGCGAAAAGATCCGATTGGCGGGCCGCGTTGGGGTCGATCACCGAATTGCCGGCGTTGCGATCCGTCTCCTGGTCGTTGAGCGCGAAGTGCTTGACCGTCGACATGATGTGATTGGACTGCACCCCCGCGATCTGCGCGCCGACGATGGCCCCCGACAGCAAGGGATCCTCGCCGCCGTATTCGAAGTTGCGGCCGTTTCGCGGCTCGCGGACCAGGTTCACGCCGCCCGCGAGCATGACGTTGAACCCTGACGCGCGGGCCTCCGCGCCGATCATCGCGCCGCCGCGATAGACCAGGTCTGGATCCCAGCTGGCCGCGGTGGCGAGATTGGAGGGCAGGGCGGTGCGTTCGCGCTTGCGGGCGGCGCCGCCCTGCGTGGCCACGCCAATGCCCGCGTCGGTCTGCCATTGGGCGGGAATGCCCAGGCGCGCGACGCCCGGAACATAGCCCGCCGAGCCCGGCCGCGCCTCGGCTGGCGGCTTGAAATTACGGGGCGGGAAATCCGTCGCGAACTGACCGAAAACGAGTGACAGCTTCTCGTCCTGGGTCATTTTCGGCAGGATGAGGGCGACGCGCTGATCGGCCGCGAGCGTCGCGTCCATCCAAGGGCGGCCCTCGTCTGCCGGTGCGGCGATCGCCGGGGCGGCGACCAGCAGCGCCGTCAGACTTGCGGCGAGCGCAAGGCTCAGCATGGTTCGGCGACTCATTGTTGTTATCTCCTTCAACTACAAAGACTGGAAGCTGCAACCGCCCGGTCTTGGCCCACGCCAGGCGCGGTTCGAGCGCGAGCGCGGGTCTTGCCTGCGCAGGCAAGGGCGCCGGGATCTGAGACGGTCAGAAGACGGTGGGAGACAGGGCGGCGAGCCGCGCGGCGGCCCACAAGGTCATTGGCCGCCGGCGCATGGCCAGGGCGCTTACAGCGCGCATGTCACTCCCCCTTTGAGTCCATCCCCCCTCGCGTTGGGACCCGCATCATGTCGTCCTGCCAGTCATCCAACAAAGACAAAATAGCTATCGATCCATCCGCAAAACTGATGAATTCTTGGCCCCGACTAATGCCGGGGCGTTATAGGTCGATCGAAACATTATATTGTTCGAGCGGGCCGCCCTGCGTCATCAATCATGACAGCTACAGCTAAGCGCCATCGAGCGCGGGGGGCGTCGGCTGCTTGGGCGAGGCGGTGCGAATAGAGTTGAGGGCCAATGGATCGGCTCGCAAGCGCCGCTTCGCCTGACCGGCTTACGGGCTTGGCCGTCGTTATCGCCGTCAGCTGATCGAGCACGAGCCCTGAAGCCGCGCCGATCGCCCTGTTCTGGCTGCGTAAGCCCGCCGC